>DASSTK010000082.1:0-8042 GCA_035707945.1 Sphingomonas sp. | reverse complement strand
TCGGGTTCGAGGCGGACATAGCCGCGCGGGGAGGCGGGGCCGCCGAAGCCCATCGCGCTCCAGGCGGAAGGGTGGGCGTAATAGGCCGAAACCACGTCGGGAATGATCCGCCAGCCCCAGAACTGGGCGGCGGGCATGTCGCCCCAGGCGTCGCTCCTCGCCTCGCCATGTTCGATGGCGGTCAGCACCGCGTCGGCGCGCTCGCCTTCCAGCAGGGCGAAGGGCTTGCCCTCGCACAGCCGCGCCTCGGCGTCGATCGCGTCGAGCCCACGCAGCCACGCCTCCTTGACGCGCGGCAGCTTGGCGGCGCGATAGCCGTCGCTCGCGTCGGCGGCGATCTTCTCGATCAGCAGCGCCGCGGCGTTGACCGGCGGCCGCCCCTCGGGCTGCGGGGTGATGCGGTCGATCAGCGCGCGCAAGGTGGCGAGCTGCGTATCGCTCAGCACGCCCGTCCTCTCCTCCAGCGCGAGGCGCGCGTCGATCACGCGGCGGGTCTGCTCGTTCCAGCTCGGGGAGTCGCGCTTGGCGAGCACGTCGTAATCGGGGAAGCGGTCAGTCACCTTTGCGCCCCATCAGCAGCAAGGCGGCGAGGCCGACCAGCGCGAGGGCGGTGAAGGCAGGCGGCGCGGGGATGGGCGGCCCGGCCAGCAGATTCTGCCGCCAGTTGCGCCACCCGCCCATGTTGCGCGCCACGCCCCAGCTGTGGAAGCCGACGCCGATGAAGCCCAGCGCCACCGTCGCGCCGAGCAGGCCGTAGCTGATCCGCGAAGGCTGCGCCCGGATCGTGTCCACCGCCAGCGAGGCGGCGGCGAGCGGCGGCAGCGTCACCGGCGCCCACATGAAAGGATCATGGAAAGCCCCGCGCAGGTGAAGCAGGCCCGCTTCCGCCACCGTGCCCGCGATGCCGAACGCGGCGAGCGCGCCCGCCGCGCGGCCCGAGCCGATCCGCACCGGCCCGATCGCCTTCTGCCCGCGCTTCAGGCCGTCCGCCAAGGCGCTCACCGCGCCGGCCAGCAGCAACGCGCCGGGCGCGCCGACCGGAGCGCCGTAGAAGAAGTTGGTGAAGCTCGCACCGCCCGGCCGCTTGTCCACGTTGAACAGGTGGAAGCCGAGCCCCGCCAGCCCGATCGCGATCGCCGCGCCGTGCGTCGCCGCGCGCGGCCCCTCGCCGCCCGCGTTCGTGGTGTTGAAGGCGATCAGCGCGGAGGAGGCGACCAGCGGCAGCGTCATCGCCGGATTGTGGAACGAGCCGCGATAATGCTCCATCGCGCTGTCCGCCAGCACCGATCCGGCGAGCAACGTCGCCCCGCCCCGCACCAGACGCGCGGCATCCTTCCCCTTGCTTTCGACACTCTCGCCCATCGCTTACTCGCGCTCGGGCAGGATGCCGGCCAACACCTGACGGGCCGTGTCGCGGATGACATGGCTGGTGTCGGGATCGCCCTCCGCCATCGAGAACATGAAATGCTTGGCCTGCTTCACATTGATGTGCGGCGGCAGCGGCGGCACGTTGGGATCGGTCTTGAAGTTGAGCACGATCGGCTTCTGCGCGCGCAACGCCCTGTCCCACGCAGGCGCGACCGCCTCGGGCGAATCGATGAAGATGCCCTCCAGCCCGATCATCTCGGCGAACTGGTGGAAGGGGACATAGGGGATGTCCTGCGAAGCCTCGAACTTGGGATTGCCCTCCATCACCCGCTGCTCCCAGGTGACCTGGTTCAGATCCTCGTTGTTGAGCACCGCGACGATGAAGCGCGGATCGGCCCATCTGCGCCAATATTTGGCGACGGTGATGATCTCGGCCATGTTGTTCATCTGCATGGCCCCGTCGCCCACGATCGCGATCACGGGCCGATCGGGATAGGCGAACTTGGCCCCGATCGCGTAGGGCACGCCCGCCCCCATCGAGGCGAGCCCGCCCGAGAGCGAGCACATCATGCCGCGCCGGATCTTGAGATCGCGGGCGTACCAGTTGGCGCAGGAGCCGGAATCGCTGGTGATGATTACGCCGTCGGGCAGCTTCGGGCTCAGTTCGGAAAAGAGGCGCTGCGGATTGATCGGATGGGCTTCCGCCATCGCGCGCGCCTCCATCGTCTCCCACCAGTCCTTCATCCAGCCGGCGATGGTGTCGCGCCAATCGGTGTCGGTCTTCTGTTCGAGCAGCGGCAGCAACGCGGCGAGCGTCGCCTTGGCGTCGCCCTCCAGATTGCATTCCATCGGAAAGCGGATCGAAAGCATCCCGGGATCGATCTCGATCTGCACGCCGCGCGCCTGATCCTGCTTGGGCAGGAACTCGGCATAGGGAAATCCCGATCCGATCATCAGCAGCGTGTCGGCTTCCATCATCAGGTCCCAGCTCGGCTTGGTGCCGAGCAGGCCGATCGAGCCGGTGACCCACGGCAGATCGTCCGGCAGCACCTGCTTGCCGAGCAAAGCCTTCGCGCAGCCCGCGCCCAGCCGATCGGCGACCGCGATCACCTCGTCCACCGCGTCCTTCGCGCCCGCGCCGACCAGCATCGCCACCTTCTTGCCGGCGTTGAGCACGTCGGCGGCGCGGCGCAGATCGGGCTCGGTCGGCGTCTTGCGCGGCGCGGACCAGCCGACGCCCGAGAAGACGGAGCCGTGCGCGCGCTTCGGCTCCTCCATTTCCAGATCCTGCAGATCGTTGGGGAAGATGAGCGCCGTCACGCGGCGGCGCGCCTTGGCGATGCGCACCGCGCGATCGACGAGGTGGCGCACCTGCGCCGGCACCATCGCGGTCTGCACGAAATCGCCCGCGACATCCTTGAAGAAGGAGTTGAGGTCCACCTCCTGCTGGTAATGCGCGCCGATCGCGGTGCGCGCCTGCTGGCCCACGATGGCGAGCACCGGCATATGATCGAGCCGCGCGTCGTAAAGACCGTTGGCGAGGTGCACCGCGCCCGGCCCCGAGGTCGCCATGCAGACGCCGAGATCGCCGGTGAACTTGGCGTGGGCGGAGGCCATGAAGGCGGCCATCTCCTCGTGCCGCACCTGCACGAACTCGAACTTGTCGCCCGCGCGATCGAGCGCGCCCAGCAGGCCGTTGATGCCGTCTCCCGGAAAGCCGAAGATACGGCGCACGCCCCACTGGTGGAGACGCTCCCAAAAGAAATCGCCGACCGTCTGGCTCATCGCTGGCTCCATTGTTCGAGGGATGGAGCCTTAACCGACGGGAAAGGGTTGGCGTTCCGCGCGCCGTCCCTGGGGACGAGCATTCCAGCCGTTCGTCCCGGGCGAAGTCGAGTGGCGTGATGCAAGCGAGTCGCTGGCTCATGCGCCTCGACTTCGCTCGACGCGAACGGAAGGCGTTACGGGACCGCTCACCCCGCCCTCAGCCCGCCGGGATGCGCGACGCGGCTGATCGAGACGAGCAGCTCGGGGCCGAGATCGTCGAGCGTCGCCACCCCCATCTGGCCCATGTCGCGCCAGGCCTCGTCATGCAGGATGGCGAGCGCGCGCTCCACGCCCTCCTCGCCGCCCGCGCAAAGGCCGTAGAGCGTGGCGCGGCCGCACATCACCGCGTCCGCCCCCAGCGCTAGCGCCTTCAACATGTCGGTGCCGCGCCGGATGCCGCCCGAGATGATGAGCGACATGCGCCCGCGCACGATCTGCGCCATTTCCGGCAGCACATCGAGCGCGGCGACCGACCAATCCTCCTGCCGCCCGCCGTGGGTGCCGAGCATCACCCCGTCCACCCCCGCGTCGAGCGCGCGCCGCACGTCATCGGGGTGGAGCAGGCCCTTGACGAAGAAGGGCTTGCTCCACTTCTGCCTGATCTTGGCCACCGTATCCCAGGAAAGCGACTTCGGCATCTGATCGCGGATCCAGAAGGCGCTCTCGAAGAAGCCGCGCTGATCCTTGGGCACGAAATCGACGATATTGGAAAAGGTCGGCATGCCGGTGGCGATGCTGCCCGCGAACCAGCGCGGATGCATCGCGGCGTTGGCGATGGTGGAGGGCGAAGGGATGGTGCGGCCGATGCGGGTGCGCGAATCCCACTCGCGATCGCCGAAAATCTGCGAGTTTGTGGTCAGCACCAGCGCCTCGCACCCGCAGGCGTCGGCGCGGCGGATCAGTTCCTGCCAGATCTCGTCGCCGCCGAAGATGTAGAGCTGCCACCAGTGGCGGAGGTTTGGAACCTTCGCCACCTCCTCCATCGTCTCGTTGGACATGGTGCTCTGGATGAAGGGCACGCCCACCTTGGCCGCGGCGCGGGCGAGCGCACTGTCCGCGCCGCGCATGAACAGGCCGTTCAGGCCGGTCGGCGCGATCAGCAGCGGCATCGGCGCGGTGCGGCCGAGGATTTTCGTCTCCAGCGAACGATGCGACACGTCGACGAGCTGGCGCGGCACGAACCGCCATTCGGCGTAGCATTCCCGCTCGCGCCACAAGCTCGCCTCGTCCTCCGCCCCACCTTCGAGATATTCGAGCACGAAGCGCGGCATCAGCTTGTGGGTGCGCGCCCTGAGATCCGCGATGGCCAGATCGCGGGAGAGGAAGGGGCCGGTATAGAAGTCGCGCTTCGGCGTGCCTTCGAACTCGGCGGTCTGGGTGTGGCGATCGGGATCGTTCATCGGCGGGCCTCCGCCCCCCAAACAAGGGTGGAGGCGCTCTCGTTCCGCAGGCGCGTTGATCGGGTCCGGATGCGGGCCTATCGAGGCGGCATGGCCGCGATCGACGCTCCCTTCAGGCTGGACGGCAGGATCGCGCTGGTCACGGGCGCCCACCGGGGGCTGGGCTTCGCCATCGCGCGCGGGCTGGCGCGAGCGGGCGCAAGAGTGATGCTGCACGGGCGCGATCGGGGGGCGCTCGAAGCGGCTGTGATGCGGATCGAGGCGGAAGGGGGGAGCGCCGCGTCCTTCTCCGCCGACCTGACCGATGAGGAAGGGCTCGCCGCCGGGTTCGACGCGCTGATCGCGCGCGAGGGGCGGATCGACATCCTCGTCAACAACGCCGGCGGGCGCGACCGGCGGCCGATCGAGGCGCTGGACCGCGCCGCCGTGCGCGCGCTGCTCGAGATCAACCTGGTCGCGCCGTTCGATCTTGCCCGGCTGGCGGCGCGGCGCATGTCGGCGGGCGGCCGCATCATCAACATCACCTCGATCGCCGGGCCGATCGCGCGGGCGGGCGACGCGGCCTACACCGCCGGCAAGGGCGGTCTGGAGGCGCTGACCCGCGCGCTCGCCGCCGAGCTCGGCCCCCGAAACATCACCGTCAACGCCGTCGCGCCCGGCTATTTCGCCACCGAGGCCAACCGCGCCATGACGGACGATCCCGGCATCGCCGACTATCTCGCGCGCCGCACCGCGCTCGGCCGCTGGGGCGATCCCGCCGAGATCGCGGGCGCGATCGTCTTCCTCGCGTCGGCCGAGGCGAGCTACGTCACAGGCCAGGTGATCGCGGTCGACGGAGGCTATCTCGCCCATTTCTAAGGCGGCTGTCCGCAAAGGTTTCCGTTCGGACTGGTTTTGACACTCCAATCTGGGCCGCTTGCTCTCCATCACCGCCCGTGCCTAGTCTGAGGCGGGGGAACAGGGAGGGGCGCTATGCTGAAGGCTTCTATCACGGCTCTGGCTCTCGTGCTGGCGACACCCGCCCTCGCCGCGCCGCCGCCGAGCATGGAGCAGATCCTTAGCTATCCCTTCGTCAGCGGCCTCGTCGCCTCGAAGAAGGGGGATCGCATCGCCTGGATCGAGACTGTGAGGGGCGTGCGCAACATCTGGGCGGCGCAGGGCCCGGGCTTCAGGCCCCGCCAGCTCACCCACTACAGCGCCGACGATGGGCAGGAGCTGACTCAGCTCGCTTTCGATCCGTCCGGCGATCATCTCGTCTGGGTGCGCGGCGGCGACCATGACGCCAACTGGCCGGCCGAGGGCGATATCGCCCCCGATCCGGACGCCAGCCCCGAGCAGCCCCAGGTGACGATCTGGACCATAGCCTTCGCGGGCGGGACGGAACGCGCCGTGGCGGAAGGGGATCGGCCGAGCGTATCGCCCGACGATCGCGTCGCCTTCGTTCGTGACGATGCGGTGTGGATCGCCCCGCTCGACGGCAAGGCCAAGGCGGCCAGGCTGCTCTTCGATCGCGGCAAGGATCGTTCGCCGCTATGGTCGCCGGACGGCAAGCGGCTGGCTTTCGTCTCGGGCCGAGGCGATCACAGCTTCATCGGCGTTTTCACCGATGCGAACCACCCGCTCCTGTTCCTCGCGCCTTCCACCGGCCGCGACGACGATCCGGCGTGGTCGCCGGACAGCCGCCGCATCGCCTACACCCGGCAGCCCGGCGAGGGCGGGCCGCCGACCCCGATCCTGACAAACACGCCCCGCCCCTGGTCGATCTGGACCGCCGACGCCGCGACCGGCGAGGGGCGGCGGGCATGGGCGAGCCCGGTGACGATGGACGGCTCCTATCCGCAGGACGGCGACGGCGTGGACCTCGCCTGGATGGCGGGCGACCGGCTTTCCTTCATCACCACGCTGGACGGCTGGGAGCATCTCTACGCCATGCCGGCGGCGGGCGGCGCGCCGAAGCTGCTGACGCCCGGCAAGTTCATGGTCGAGCATGTCTCGGTCACGCCCGACAAGACGACGCTGCTCTACGCCGCCAACACCGGCAACGCGCCGGGCGACGACGATCGCCGTCACGTCTTCGCGGTGAAGATGGACGGCTCCTCCCCGCGCGCGATCACGAGCGGGGAGGGCGTCGAATGGTCGCCGGTCGCGGCGGGAAGCGGGATCGCCTTCGTGGCGGCCGGGGTGGGCGCGCCGCCCGCCGTCGCGATCGCGCAGGGCAAGGCCCGCCGCCCGCTCGCCGCCGGCATCGCCGCCGATTATCCGGCGGGCGCCTTCGTCACGCCGAAGCTCGTCCGTTTCACCGCGCCCGACGGATTGCCCGTCGAGGGCCAGCTCTTCGCACCCCCGGCCGACGGCAAGCGCCATCCGGCGGTGATCTTCGTCCACGGCGGCCCGCCCCGGCAGATGCTGCTCGGCTGGCACTATATGGATTATTATTCCAACGCTTACGCCGTGAATCAGGCGCTGGCGATGCGCGGTTTCGTGGTGCTCTCGGTCAATTACCGGCTCGGCATCGGCTACGGCCGCGCCTTCGAGGAGCCGGACCATGCCGGCCCGGCGGGAGCGGTCGAATATCAGGACGTGCTCACCGGCGCGCGCTGGCTCCAGAAGCAGGGCCAGGTCGATCCGGCGCGGATCGGCATCTGGGGCGGCTCCTATGGCGGATATCTGACCGGCCTCGCGCTCGCCCGCAATTCGGACGTGTTCAAGGCGGGCGTGGACTTCCACGGCGTTCATGACTGGTCGCAGTTCCTGGGCGCCTTCATCAGCCCGCCGATCAAGCGCTACGAGCAGGGCGATTGGGCGCAGGCGATGAAGGCGGCGTTCGAATCCTCGCCCGATGCCGACGTGGCGGACTGGCGCTCGCCCGTTCTGCTGATCCAGGGCGACGACGACCGCAACGTTCAATTCCACCAGACGGTCGATCTCGCCGTCCGCCTGCGGCGGCATGATGTGCCGTTCGAGGAGATGGTGCTGCCAGACGAGATTCACGGCTTCCTGCGCCATGCGAGCTGGCTGAAGGCGGACACCGCCACTGTGCGCTTCCTGACCGAGCAGCTGCATCCCGATCAGGCGAAATGAGCGCGCTGCTGCTCGGCCTGCTGATGGCGGCGGCGCCCTGCTCCGTCGATCCGCCCACCCGGGCCGGGCTGCTCAAGGCGGAGGCGGACTGGGTGCGGGCGCTGGAGACGCGCGATGCCGCCGCGCTCGCCTGCCGCCTCGCGCCCGGCTTCGTGGATACCGCCTGGAACGGCGAGCTCCACGACCGCGCCGAGGTGCTGGCGGCGCTTCCCCGCCGGACGGGCAGGCTCACCCTCAGCGATCTCGACGCGCGCCTGTTCGGCAAGACGGGTCTGGTGCGCGGCCTCAACACGCAAGGCCGCGGCGCGGTGCGGTTCACGGATATGTTCCTGTTCGCGGACGGCCGCTGGCAGGCGGTTTCGGCGC
>DASSTK010000081.1:0-3139 GCA_035707945.1 Sphingomonas sp. | reverse complement strand
AAGCTGCTGGCGGCACAGGCCGTCGGAAAAAGCGGGCGCATTACCGCCGCCGCCGGCCTGTTCGACTTTGAAGCCGATCGCGGCGATCCAGACCGACTGCTGCTGCTCGACGACAATGGCAGCCGCGATTACACCGTGCTCGCGCTCAACGGCAGATACGTCCTGCCGCTCCGGGGCAAGCCTCTGGCGATTGGCGCCGATCTCTATCGCAATCTTCGCAATTACCGGCATTCGGCCGATCCGATCAGCCGCGCCTACGCCGATCAACGCACCGGCTATGTTCTGTCGGCGAGTTTAGGCGATACGGCGAAAGCTGGTCATTTCGAGCTTGGCTATCGCTATTTCCGGATGGAGAAGCTCGCCGTCGACGCGAGCTATGCGCATGATGACGTCGCGCGCTTCGGCACCCCTTCCGAGGCATCCCTGACCGACCTCGAAGGACATGACCTCTATGCCAATTACGCTCTTTCCCGCTCCCTCACCGCCGGCTTCCGGGTCATGATCGTCCACCGCATTACCAATGCCGAGAACGGCAAACGCGCGCGGTTCGACATTATCTTCAGCTTCTGAATCGGGTCACGGCCGCGACGAGTGGATCGTATCCATGCCGGAGCCGAGCGGCCGGGAGAGGCAGGCCGCGTTTCCCCGTTCGACGGAACAGGGAGACCACTCCGCCTGGCCCGGAACCTCGAAACGCTCCTACCTCATCAGCCGGCGGTGGTTCCGATATGCGCATGGCTTCCCTCTTCGCTGGGCTCGATTTTGCGGCCAAGCAGCATTTTGAGCTTGCCGGGCATAGAGACGTCCGCCTCCCACAACTCCGCGCCGTGGATATCGAAGCGCAGCAACGCAAGATCGGGATCGTCTTTGCCTCCGGGAAACCAGGCCTCCACCTGCCGGGACCAGAGCTTGTCGATCATGGCCCGATCATTATCGATCCGGACCTGACCGGACAGGCTGGCGAAATAATCATGCCCTTTCGAAACGAACTGCGCCATCGCCGCGCCGCCCGTCGCGAGGCGATTATTGCGGCCGACGAAGAACCATAGCGTATCGACCTGATCCTGATCGAGTTGCGCCGTCAGCGGCTCGCTATGCTTTGCAGCGCCGGTCAGGCCGACCATCAGAAAAGGGCTTTGCGCCATCTTCTTCCAAAGATCGCGTTTCAGCTCGATCGGGTCGGCCATGACGTTCTCCTCTCGCGCGATCAACGCGAAGGCGCCGAGATATCTCCCTCACAAACCCGAGGCGCTGAAGAAGCCATGACGGCGGCCGGAAATAGGCCGCGCGTCGCCCGCATAAATCGGCTATACGAGGGCCATGCCCTGGTTCGTCGGGCTCCTGCTTCTGGCCGCCACCGTGGCCGCGATGGAAGGCGTCGCCTATGCGGCGCATCGCTGGGTCATGCACGGCCCCGGCTGGTTCCTGCATGCCAGCCATCATCGCCCCCGCCGCGGGCCATTCGAAGCGAACGATCTCTACGCGGCTCTGTTCGCGATTCCCTCGATCCTGCTCTTGCTGGGAGGCGTGCGGCTTGGATGGGGAGCTTGGGCGATCTGGATCGGCGGCGGCATCGCCGCCTATGGAGCCATCTATTTCGGCTTTCACGACGTCATCGTTCATCAGCGGATCGCTCACCGCTACATCCCGCGCTCGAGATACATGAAGCGGATCGTGCAGGCGCATCGACTTCACCATGCGACCAGGAGCAAGGAAGGCGCGGTAAGTTTCGGCTTTCTCTGGGCGCCGAGGGTAACCAAGCTCAAGGCGACCTTATCCCGGGAACGCGCTCTCCGTTAAATCCCTGCTCCGCTCCGCGTCCAGAGACCGGCCCGATCGCCCGCGCTCTTCTGCCGGCGGCATGCCTGCCCGAGCGCGCGAACGCACCATGCCGATTTGGCGCCCCGGCTTAGCGCGGCGCGGCTATCCCACGCGCGTTCCTTGCGCTCGACAACCAGCCTGCCGATCGCGCCATAGACTCCCGCCGCCGTCAGCACGGCCCAGCGCGCCCGGAACGGCAATCGCGCCGCGCCCGCCCGCCCGGACGCCTCGTAACGGGCCGAAAGCGCAACAAGCCTTTCCGCAAGCCCGGCGAGCCGGTCGCGCTTGTCGACGTCCGCCAAGGTCTTCGGCATCAGATCGAGATCGTCCAGCCATCGGGCCGGAAGATAACAGCGCCCGATGGCGTGATCGTCGAGAATATCCCGCGCAATGTTCGCGAGCTGAAACGCGATGCCCAGATCCGCCGCCCGGTCCAACGTCTCCTCGTCGTCGGCGGGAACGCGCATCACCAGCGCCATCATGCAGCCGACCGCGCCCGCCACCCCATAGCAATAGAGGAGCAGATCCTCCTCATCCGCGGGACGCCAGCCTTCCACATCCATCGTGAAGCCGGCGAGGTGATCGTGCAGCAAGCGACGCGGCAGCGCGCATTCGGCGGCCACAATGCGCAGGCCGTCGAACGGAATCTTGCCGGTTTCCGTGCCGCGCGCGGCCGCCTCCGTTTCGGCGGCGATAAGGGCGAGGCGCTCCCTCGGATGGCTGACGGGTTGCGCGTCGTGACCCAATATCTGGCCGTCGCACATATCGTCGCAATGGCGGCACCAGGCGTAGAGCAACCATGCCCTCTCGCGCGTGGTGCGATCGAACAGGCGGCTGGCGAGCGCGAAGGACTTGGAGCCGCGCCGGATCGTCTCTTCGGCGGCCGCGACAAGCGCCGCGCGATCAGCGCTGGAGATCATCGCTCATCAGCCCGGCGGTGGCCTTGGCGCTGCCGACCACGCCCGGAATGCCCGCGCCGGGGTGGGTGCCGGCCCCGACAAAATAGAGATTGGCGATCACGTCGTCCCGGTTATGCACTCGAAACCAGGCGCTCTGGGTGAGCAACGGCTCCAGGCTGAAGGCGGAACCAAGATGCGCGCCTAGATCATCGGCGAAATCCTGCGGCGTATAGTGGAACAGGATCTCGATCTTGTCCCGCAGCCCGGGTATCGCCCGCTGCTCGACGATGGCAAGGATACGCTCGCGATAGGCGAGCGCCTGGGCGGGCCAGTCGATCGGCAGATCGCCAAGGTGCGGCACCGGCGCGAGCGCATAGAAGGTGGAGCATCCGGCCGGCGCCATGCCCGCGTCTGTGGCG
>DASSTK010000080.1:0-4400 GCA_035707945.1 Sphingomonas sp. | reverse complement strand
ACGGGCCCGCCATATGATCCATGTCGTCGCAGGTGGGGCCGTAGAAGCTGAAGCCGATCGGCTTGGCGTGGCTGCCGCCCTCGCGCACCAGCGCGACGGGGAAGCGCCAGCCGATATGCGCGGCGTCGAACAGCGCGCCGTATGCGCCGTCGTTGATGTAGAGCTCGTCGCCGCGACGCTTTTCTACGCGCACCAGCACGCTCGCATATTCGGCGCAGAGCGCGCGGCCGGGCTCGCACCACAGCTCCGCCGAGTAGCTGACCGGCAGCGCCTCGAACGCTTCGTGGATGGTGTGGAAATAGGCTTCCAGCGGGGGCGGCTCCATGCCGGGATAGCAGGAGGGGAAGCCGCCGCCGACATCGATCACGTCCACCGTCACCGCCGCCGCCACGATCGCCGCGCGCACGCGGGCCATCGCCTCGGCATAGGCCGCCGGGCTCATCGCCTGGCTGCCGACATGGAAGCAGATGCCGAGCGCGTCCGCCGCCTGGCGGGCCGCCATCAGCAGCGCGGGCGCTTCGTTGAGATCGCAGCCGAACTTGGCGGCGAGGCTGAGCCTGGAATGATCGGAGGAGACGCGCAGCCGCACGCACAGCGTCAGGTCGCTCGCGCCCTTGGTGGCGCGGACGATCTTCGCCAGTTCCTCCTCGCTGTCGAGCGAGAAGGTGCGCACGCCGTGGGTGAAATAGGCCTCCGCGATCGCTTCCTCGGCCTTCACCGGGTGCATGAAGCACAGCACGGCCTCGGGCAGCGTGGCGCGCACCAGCCGCACCTCGGCGATCGAGGCGACGTCGTAATGCGTGATGCCGCCCGCCCACAGCGTCTCGAGCAGCGCCGGCGAGGGGTTGGCCTTCACCGCATAGAGCGACCGGCCCGGAAACTTCTCCGAAAAGAAGCGGGCGGCGCGCATGGCGGCATGCGGGCGGATGAGCGTGACCGGCTGAACCGGCCGGAGGGATGCAGCTATCCCCAGCGCGCTATGGTGCTTGTGCAACTCAAGGGACCTCCAATGGCAGTGGCCGAGTAAAAAGCTGCCTTGCGGTTGGAAGTCCCATGGGGCAGCGAGGGGGGCGATATAGAAATCGCAGCCCCCCCTGTAAACCCCTCTGCAAAACGGCGGAGAACAGCCATTTCCCAAGCCGAATCAAGCCTCAGCGCCGCCGATCGGCATCCTTCGGCCGAAGGCGTGCGCGCCGCCGCCCGCGCCCTGTCGCACATCGCGGTCCATACGCCGCTGATCGAGGCGGAAATCCGGGGCGAGCCGGTCTTCATCAAGGCCGAATGCCTGCAGCGCACCGGCAGCTTCAAGCTGCGCGGGGCCTGGTGGCGGCTATCCTCGATTCCGGAGGATCGGCGCGCGGCGGGCGTGGTCGCCTTCTCCTCCGGCAATCACGCGCAGGGTGTCGCCTGGGCGGCGCGGCGGCTGGGGATGCCGGCGGTGATCGTCATGCCGTCGGACGCGCCGGAGGCGAAGGTGAAGGGCACGCGCGAGAGCGGGGCCGAGATCGTTTTCTATGACCGGCTGACCGAAAGCCGCGAGGCGATCGCGGCCGGGCTCGCCGAGGAACGCGGGGCGGTGCTGGTTCCGAGCTTCGACGATCCCTGGATCGTGGAGGGACAGGGCACGGCGGGCTTGGAGCTGGCCGAGCAATATCGCGCCGCGACCGGGCGCGAGGTGGCGCGAATCGCCATTCCCTGCGGCGGCGGCGGGCTCTCCTCCGGCATCGCCACCGCCGTTCCGGGGGCGGAGATCGCCGTGATCGAGCCGGAAGGCTGGGACGATATGGGCGAGTCGCTCCAGCGCGGGAGCATCGTTCCGGTGCGGCCCAATCCGCCCGCCACCGCCTGCGACGCGCTCCAGACGCTGAAGGTCTCCCCGCTCACCTTCGGCATCCTCCACGATCGCGGCGCCGTCGGCCTGTCGGTCAGCGAGGCGGAGGTGGCGGCGGCGATGCGCTTCGCCTTCGATCGGCTGAAGATCGTGGCGGAGCCCGGCGGCGCGGTGGCCCTCGCCGCCGCGCTGGCGGGCAAGCTGCCGCTCGAAGGGCTGGCGCTGCTCGTCTCCGGCGGCAACGTCGATCCCGCCCGTTTCGAGGCGCTGGTCGCATGACGCCGATCCACGGCTCAGCCGCCGTCGCGCTCAGCCTGGCGATGCTCGCCGCCTTCGCCCTCTTGATCGGGGGTGGTTATCTGATCGTGAAGCAGCGCGACCGCCGGCGCGGCTTGCTGATGGTCGGCGCGGCGCTGGTGTTGATCGTCAACGTGCTGATCTGGGCCTGGCCGATGCCGGGGACGTGAGAGCACCGAAAACCCTCCCCCGCAGGGGGAGGATTTCGAAGATTACCCCCCCAGCCGCATATCCAGATAGCGGTCCACGGACACCATCATCTGATCCATCTCGTCGGCGAAGAAATGGTTCGCGCCGGGGATCAGGTCGTGGTGGATGGTGATGTGCTTCTGGGTGCGCAGCTTGTCGACCAGCTTCTGCGTCGCGGCCGGGGTCGCCACCTCGTCGGCGTCGCCCTGGATGATGATGCCGGAGGAAGGGCAGGGGGCGAGGAAGCTGAAATCATACATGCTCGCCGGCGGCGCGATCGAGATGAAGCCCTTCACCTCCGGCCGCCGCATCAGGAGCTGCATTCCGATCCACGCGCCGAAGGAGAAGCCGGCGATCCAGGTCTGGCTCGCCTCGGCGTGGATCGATTGCACCCAGTCGAGCGCGCTCGCCGCGTCGGAAAGCTCGCCGATGCCGTTGTCGAACACGCCCTGGCTCTTGCCGACGCCCCGGAAATTGAAGCGCAGCGTGGCGAAGCCGCGCCGCACGAACGTCTTGTAGAGGCTCTGCACGATCGCGTTGTTCATCGTGCCGCCCGCCTGCGGATGCGGATGGAGGATCAGCGCGACCGGCGCGCGCGGGCGCGGCGGCGGGGAGAAACGGCCTTCGAGGCGGCCCTCGGGGCCGGGAAAGATGACTTCGGGCACGGACACCTGCTGCAAAAGAGCGAGAAGAGGGGAACGGCCTATGGCCGCATGACCGGCGACCTATATAGAGGGGGCTCGCCCCTTCGCAATCGTGGAGCATGAGTCCGCCCGGTGCCTGAACGCATCTATCTCGATCACGCGGCCACCACTCCGCTGCGCGCGGCGGCGCGCGAGGCGATCCTGGAGGCCTTCGATCGCTGGGCCAATCCCTCCTCGCCGCACGCCGAAGGCCGCGCCGCCCGCGCCGCGCTGGAGGAGGCGCGCGCCCGCATCGCCGGGCTGACCGGCTGGAAAGGCGCGGTGATCCTCACCGGCGGCGCGAGCGAGGGGATCGCCGCGGCGATGGCGCGCGCGCGCGGCCGCCGCCGGGTGGTGAGCGCGGTCGAGCATGACGCGGTGCGCCGCGCGGGCGGCGAGGAGGCGGTGCCGCTCGCCGTCGATCGCGACGGTCTCGTCACCCCCGTCACCCTCGCGCTGGCGCTGGAGCAGGCGGGCGAGGCGCCGCTGGTCGCCGTCCAGCAGGTCAACAGCGAGACGGGCGTGATCCAGCCGCTCGATACGATCCGCGAGGCGGTGCGCGACGCGGGCGGCCTGTGGCTGTGCGACGCGACCCAGGGCATCGGCAAGCTGCCGGTTCCGGACGCCGATTTCGTCACCTTCTCCGCCCACAAATTCGGCGGCCCGGTCGGCGTCGGCGCGCTCTTGGTCCGCGATCTGGCGACGCTCAGGCCCACCGGCGGCCAGGAGGAGGGCTATCGCCCCGGCACCGAGAATCTTCCCGGCGTCGCCGGCATGGCCGCCGCGCTGGCCGAAGGGGCGGGCTGGCTCGGCCGCGCCGCCGAGCTTCGGGCGCATCTCGACCAGAGCGTCGAGGCGGCGGGCGGCGAGGTCGTCGCCCGCGATGCGCCGCGCCTGCCGACCATCGCCTCCTATCGGATGCCCGGCGTCGCCGCGAACGCGCAGCTCGTCCGCTTCGATCTCGCCGGTTTCGCGGTGTCGGCGGGGAGCGCCTGCTCGTCGGGCAGCCTCAAGCCCAGCCCGGTGCTCGCCGCGATGGGCTTCGCGCCGGAGGAGGCAGGCGAGGTCATCCGGGTGAGCTTCGGTCGCTCGACCCGGCGCGAGGAGATTTGGCGCTTCGCCGAAGCCTGGGCGGAGATCGCCGCGAAGGCGGGCGGGCAGAAACCATGAGGCGGCCCGTCTATCTCGATTATCAGGCGACGACCCCGCTCGCGCCCGAAGCGCGCGAGGCGATGCGGCCGCTCTGGGAGGAGGCGTTCGGCAACCCCCATTCGCCCCACCGCCTCGGCCGCGAGGCGAAAGCGGCGGTGGAGCTGGCGCGGGAGCGCGTCGCCGCGCCGTTCGGCCCCGGCGGCCGGCTGCTGTTCACCGGCGGCGCGACCGAGGCGCTCAACTGGGCG
>DASSTK010000079.1:0-8250 GCA_035707945.1 Sphingomonas sp. | reverse complement strand
GCCGGTGTAGCCTGGCCGATCGGCGCCAACCAGGAGGGGCAGATCGCGATTTCCGATGATCGCTTCCTCCCCGGCCTCACCGCGCTCGCCGAGGCGGTTCATGCCCACGGCGCCAAGATCGCACCGCAACTCCACCACGGCGGCGCGGTGGCGATGGAGGATATGCTCGCCGGGCGTCCGATCTGGTGCCCGTCGATCCCCGATGCGCCGAGCGGCGACTTCACCGCCGCCTTTCTGATGGAGGAAATCGCTGCCGCGCCGTTCGGGCGGATCAGGAACGTCGAACTGAAGGTGATGACCGTCGAGGACATCCGGCTCGTCGTCGGCCAGTTCGCCGCCGCCGCCGAACGGGCCAAACGCGCCGGATTCGACGGCGTGGAGATTCACGGCGGGCACGGCTATCTGCTTTCGTCCTTCCTTTCGCCCAAATCGAACAAGCGCATTGATCAATATGGCGGGCCGTTGGAAAATCGCGCGCGCTTCCTGCTGGAGGTGATCGGCGCGGTGCGCGCGGCGGTCGGACCGGATTTTCCGATGTGGTGCAAGCTCGATTCGCGCGAAGTCGGCAAGAAGGGCGGCATCACCATCGACGATGCGGTCGCCACAGCGCGGCTCGTCGAGGCGGCGGGCGTCGATGCGATCACCGTCACCGCCTATCACGATACCGGCCGGCCCAAGCTCCATTCCGGCTCGCATACCCCGCATGAGCCGGGGCTCAACATCCCCTTCGCGCGACGGATCAAGGCGGCGGTGAGTGTGCCGATCATCGCCTCGGGCCGGATCGAGCCGGAGGTCGGCGATGGGGCGATCGCGGAGGGCGCGCTCGATATCGTTTCGATGGGACGCAAGCTGCTCGCCGATCCGCATCTGCCGAGCAAGCTGGCGGCGGGGCGGCCGGACGAGGTGCTGCCGTGCATCTATTGCTATACCTGCATCAGCGCGATCTATGTCTGCGATCCGTTGCGTTGTGCGGTGAACCCGGAGACAGGGTTTGAATATCGGCGCGGCGAACCTGCGTCCGCGCCTTCCAGACGCATCGTCGTCATCGGCGGCGGCCCGGCGGGGATGGAATCCGCGCGGCGCCTGCGCGCGAGGGGGCAGGAGGTGATCCTGCTCGAAGCGAGCGGGCGGCTCGGCGGCACGTTGCGCTTCGCCTCGCTGGCCTATCCTGCCAATGAACGGTTGCTCGAATGGCTCAAACGACAGCTTGCGGCGTCAGGCGCGGAAGTTCGGCTCAATACCCTCGCGACGCCCGATCTGCTGCGCCGGCTCAAGCCCGACGCGGTGATCGTCGCGACCGGCGCGAGGCGGGCGATGCCGCCGATCCCCGGCGCAGATATGCCCAACGTGCTTTCGGGCGACGACATGCGCAAGCTCATGCTCGGCGAAAGCTCGCCCGAACTGAAGCGCAAGACGGGGGTGATAACGCGGCTCGCCACCCGTCTCGGCGCGGCGACGGGGCTGACCGCCAACCTCGATATCGTCCGCAAGGCGACGCGCCGCTGGATGCCGATCGGCCATCATGTCGTGATCGTGGGCGGCGAACTGGTCGGCCTCGAACTCGCCGAGTTTCTTGTCGAACGCGGGCGCACGGTGACGGTGGTGGACGAAGCGCCGCGCTTCGGCGCAGGGCTGACGGTGGTTCGAAGGATGCGCCTGCTCGATGAGTTGAGGGAGCATGGTGTCGCCATGTTCCCCAAAGCGGCGGGCATTCGTATCGAGGCGGAGGTGGTCACTTTCGCCGATGCGGAAGGTTCGGCGCAGCGCGTCCGCGCCGATCACGTCATTGTCGCGCAGGGAGCGACCGGCGACGAGACGCTTGCCGATGCGCTGCGCGCCGAAGGTTTCACCGTCCACGCCATCGGCGATTGCACCGGGGTCAGCTATATCGAAGGCGCGATGCGCGGCGCGGCGGGCGCGGTGGATACGATCCTGTCGATGATGCGCGACGAAGCGACGGCGGTTTGACCGCCCTCGATTATCCCTTCCGAGGCCGCGCGCCCGCCTCGGAGGCCACGTTCACCGTGTCACCGGGCGTGCGCTGGCGGCAGGTGCCGCTGAAGGGGCCGTTGCGCCACATCAATTGCTGGATGTTGGGCGACGGCGCGGATGTGTCGATCGTCGATACCGGCTTTCAGGACGAGGCGGCCCGCGCCGGCTGGCGCGCCGCGCTCGCCGGAGAGCGGGTGACGCGGGTGATCTGTACGCATCATCATCCCGATCATAGCGGGCTCGCCGGCTGGCTGTGTCGGGAACATCATGCGCCTTTGGTGATGACCGACGCGGAATGGCGCTCGCTCAGTCGTTTCGCCGAGGCGCATTCGGCGACGGAAGACATCGTGCGCTATTGGCGGATGGCGGGTTGGAACGAGGCGCAGATCGCGCAGTCGCTACGGGGTTGGGGCCAGTTTTCGGCGCTTTTTTCACCACCCCCTGAAAGTTTCCAGCGAATCGCGAACGACGATCGCCTCAGGCTGGGGAATGCGGAATGGCGCGTCGTTGTGGGGAATGGGCACAGCCCCGAACATGCCTGCCTGCTCGATGAGCGCTCGGGAGTGCTCATATCCGGCGATCAGGTGCTGCCCGGCATCAGCCCCAATATCTCGCTTCTGCCGAGCGAGCCGGAAAGCGATCCGCTTGGCGAATGGCTCGCCTCGATCGAGCGGCTGCGGCTGCTAGACGCCGATCTGCTGGTGCTGCCCAGCCACGGCGATCCCTTCCGGGGGCTGCATGCGCGGCTCGATGCAATGGCGGAGGAGCATCATCGCCAGCTCGACAAGCTGCATCTGTTGCTCACCCGGCCGCATCGTGTGGTGGATTGCTTTCCCGCGCTGTTCCGGCGCGCGATAGGGCCGGGGACGATCGAAATGGCGACCGGCGAGACGCTCGCGCATCTGCGCCGGCTGGAAATCGAAGGGCGGGTCGCCCGCGAAATGCGCGACGGCGTATATTGGTTCGCCGTCACCTGAGCGGAGCGCGCTGTATGCCGGATGCCATCAGGAAGGGAGATAGAGCTGCGCGGCCTTGCCGCCGTCGACAGGCAGCGCGGTTCCGGTGATGTAGCTGGCCGCGTCGGAGAGCATGAAGACGATCGCCTCCGCCAGTTCCTCGGGCTCGCCGCCGCGGCCCATCGGAATCGCATCGGCGGTTTTGGCCGCGGTTTCAGGGGCTCTGGCGGCGAAATCCGCGGTGCTGGGCGTCTGCACCTGACCCGGCACGATCGCGTTGACGCGCACGCCCGAGCGCGCCGCCTCCATCGCCGCGACGGCGGTGAACTGGATCAGCGCCGCCTTGGAGGCCGAATAGCTCGCCATGTAAGGCGCGGCGCGAATGCCGCAGGATGAGGAGATGTTGACGATCGAACCACGTCCCGCCGCCATCATCACCTTCATCGCCGCTTTGGTGCCGACGAACACGGCCTCGGCGTTGACGGCGAAATCCTTGCGCCAATGCTCGAGCGAGAGCTTGTCGATCGGGGCGTAATGGACAGACATGGCGTTATTGACGAGCATATCGAGCCGGCCGTGGCGTTCCGCGACATCCTCGATCAGCCTGGTGAACGCGATGTCGTCCGACACATCGAGCTGAACCGACTCGATCTTGCCCACGCGAGAGATCTCGGCGCGCGCTTCCTCGAGCTTGTCGGGGCGGCGCGCGCAAATCACGACCGTCGCGCCGCGCCTGGCGAGCAGGCGCGCCGTCGCCCGTCCGATTCCGTCGCTGCCGCCGGTGATGATGGCGACGCGCCCCGTCAAGTCCTGGTTCATTGTCATTTTCCTCTACGGTTTGACGCATTGTGTGGATCAATTTGTCATTATGTCAATCCATGCGTAAATAAGAGATGGTTGTATTACGAAAATGGAGGATAGCGCGTGGGGGTGATGACGGGAAAAGCCGCGCTGATCACCGGGGCGGGGCAGGGCGTCGGACAGGGAATCGCCCTGGCGCTGGCGCGCGAGGGAGCGGCGGTCGCCGTCACCGGCCGCACCGTCGAGAAGCTTGAACGAACCTGCGCCATGATCACCGAGCGCGGCGGCGCGGCGATTCCGCTCGCCTGCGACGTGAAGCAACCCGCCGATCTCACGCGAATCGTCGAGGAAACGGCGCGGCGGTTCGACGGGATCGACATATTGGTCAACAATGCCCAGGAAGTGCCGAACGGCAAGCTGCTTGACGTCGCCGACGAAGCCTTCCTCGCCGGTTTCGAATCGGGGCCGCTCGCCACCCATCGCCTGATGAAGCTCGTCCATCCGCATCTCGTCGCGCGCGGCGGCGGAGTCATCCTCAACCTCATTTCCTCCGCGGCCGAGCGCTGGGACATGGCGGGTTACGGCGCTTATGCGGCCGTCAAGAAGGCGATCCACGCCCTGACGCGCGCCGCGGCGGCGGAATGGGGGAGGGACGGCATTCGCGTGCTGTCGATAGCGCCGCACGCCGAATCGCCCGGCCTGCTGTGGTGGATCAGGAACAACCCGGAGGAGGCGGAAGCCTTCTTCCGCACCATTCCGCTCGGTCGCGTGGGGAGGCTCGAGGAGGATATCGGGCGCGCGGTGGTGGCGTTGTGCTCGCCCGACATGGGCTATCTCACCGGGGCGATTGTGCCGCTGGACGGCGGCCAGGCCAAATTCGGCTGACGACTCCAGGCCGGGACAAGGAGAGAAACGCATGACAGAACCGAAAATCGCGCTGGTGACGGGCGCCAGCCGCGGCGCGGGGCGCGGCATCGCGCGCGGGCTCGGCGAAAAGGGCATGACGGTTTACGTCACCGGGCGAACGATCGCGCCGGGCGATGCGCGCGGTTGGGACGGCGCCGTGCTGCCCGGCACTGTCGCCGAGACCGCGGAGGAAGTGACCAGGGCGGGCGGCAAAGGCATCGCCGTGCTGTGCGACCATGCCGACGACGGACAGGTGGCGGCGCTGTTCGAACGCATCGCCGGGGAGCAGGGTCGGCTCGACATCCTCGTCAATAACGCGACCTACATCCACCATCAGTTGATCGAAAAGAAGCCGTTCTGGGAGAAGGATCTGGATGCGGCGCGCATCCTCGATGTCGGGCTGCGCTCGGCTTATGTCGCGAGCTGGCATGCGGCGAAGATGATGGTCGGCCGCGGCGAAGGGCTGATCGCGTTCGGCTCGTCCTTCGGCGCGAGCTGTTACATGCACGGCCCCGCCTATGGCGCGCAGAAAGCGGGGATCGACAAGTTCGCGCACGATATGGAGCATGATCTGCGCGGCACGGGCGTGCGCACCGTCTCGATCTGGATGGGCCCGCTCGTCACCGAACGCTCCCTGATCGCGAGCAAAACCAATCCCGAGCAATATGAGGGCTTCATCGCCACCGCCGAAAATCCGGAGTTCACCGCCCATATCCTCTATGCGCTGGCGAGCGGCCCGCGCGGCGCGGATCTGTCCGGCCGCACCCTGATCGCCGCCGAGATCGCGCGCGAGCTGGGCATCACGGATCGCGGACATGATCGCCCGTCCTATCGTGAGATGCTGGGCAACCCGCCGATGCCCAATCCGGCGGCGGTTTACTGAAAGAGCTGTTCTGAAGCATGGCTCTTGCATGAATGCGGAAAATGTGAAAGTTGTGGTTACGCAAATGATGGGAGCGACGGATAACGGCATCGCTTCCACGGAGCGGAAGGATGGTCATGGCCGCGCGGTCCCGTCTTGTCACCATGTTCGGGATGCTCAAAACCCTTATGGGGGCGGAATTCGCAGGCCGCGCATGACGATGACCGATCCTGTCCTGGCGGAATTGACCGCTCCCGGCGCGTTCTTCGCCATCGGCGAGCGCGATGGCATGCGGCGCTTCACCAATGCGCCGGGAAGCCTGGATGTGCTGATCGAAGGCGCCCGCCGCCACGGCGAGGCGACCTTCATCGTCGAAGGCGACAGGCGGTTGACCTTTGAAGACGTGTTCGCGCTGCGCGACGCGCTGGCCGAGGCGCTCGCCATCCGGCCCGGCGATCGCGTGGTGATCTGCATGCGCAACGGCGCGGCCTGGATGATCGGCTTCCTCGCCGTTATGCGCGCCGGCGGCGTGGCGGTGCTGGTCAACAGCCGCGGCGCGCCGGCGGAGCTGCGCGCGGCGGTGGAGGAGTGTTCACCCAGCCTCGTTCTCGCCGATGCGGAACGTGCAAAGCTGCTGCGCGAATCGGGTTTCGCAGGCCCGATTCTGGGGGCGAGCGATTTTCCGAGCGAAGGCGGGCGCGATTTCACGCCGCCGGTGCGCGGGTCGAACGACCCGGCGGCGGTGCTGTTCACTTCGGGCACGACGGGCCGCATCAAGGGAGCGGTGCTGACGCACGAAAATCTGATCACGGCATTGATGAGCGTTCAGCTTTCCGGACTGATGGTGCTTCACGACGTGGCGCGGCGGCTGGGGCTTTCGCCCGAGGCCTTGCTGACAGGGCGGCCGCAACCGGCGGTGTTGCTGGTCTATCCGCTGTTCCACATTTCGGGGCTCATCTCCGCCTTCCTCTCGCCGCTGCTGGCGGGAAGCAAGGTGGTGGTCATGCGCCGCTGGGACGCGGAGGATGCGCTGAAGCTGATCGAGGCCGAGCGCATCTCGATGTTCACCGGCGTGCCGACGATGTTGTGGGACGTGCTGCATCGCGCGAAACTTGCGCAGGCGGACCTGTCCTCGCTCACCAATATCGCCTCGGGTGGGCAGGCGTTGCCGATCAATCTGCTCGACGCCATCCACGAACATTGTCCGAACGCCGCGATGGGCACCGGCTATGGCCTGACCGAAACCGCCGGCACGGTGGCGATGGCGGTCGGCGAGGACTTCATCCGCCGTCGCGCCTCCGCCGGGCGCGTGATGGAGCTGTACGAATTGCGCATCGAGGGGCCCGACGGCGCAACCCTGCCGCCGGGGGAGGCGGGGGAGATCGTCGTGCGCGGCCCCACTGTGATGCAGGGTTACTGGAATCGGCCGGAGGAAACGGCGACAGTGCTGAGCGCCGACGGATGGCTGCGCACTGGCGACATCGGTTATGTCGACGAGGAGAATTACATCTTCATCGTCGATCGCAAGAAAGACATGGTGATCTCCGGCGGGGAGAACATCTACTGCGCCGAGGTCGAGCGCGTGATGAACCTGCTGCCGGACATCGGCGAATGCGCCGCCTTCGGCATGCCGGACGAGCGGCTCGGGGAGCGACTGGTCGCGGTGGTGGTCGGCGCGGGAGTGGACGAGGAGCGCGTCCGGCATCATGTCGGCGAGCATCTCGCGCGCTACAAGGCGCCCGTCCGCGTGGGCGTTTCCGATACGCCGTTGCCGCGCAACGCCGTCGGCAAGATCGACAAGAACAGGTTGCGCGCGCTGTGGCCGCACCTTGCGGGAGACGAATGACCGTGCCCATGCCATCCGGAATCAAGATCATAGATTGCATGCTCGGCATCCCCGAGGCGGAGGACCGCAGCGGCTGGTTCGAATATTTCCGCCCACTGCTCAAGGATGCCCAGTCGCGCGATCAATTCGCGATGCCCGTTCAATATATGTTCAAGGGCATACCGGAGACGGGGAAGGTCGACGATTTCGTCGCCTGGACGGTCGAGCAGATGGACCGCTTCAACATCGACAAGGCGCTGGTCGGCTGGAACGACAACGCCACCTCCCGCCGCGCGAAGGAGCGCTATCCCGATCGCTTCTTCTTCGATTTGCCCTGCAACCCCAATCAGGGGATGGAGGAAGTGCGCCGGATCAAGCGCATCCATCGGGAGGTGGGCCTCTCCGCGATCAGCGTATTTCCCGCCGGCACGCTGCCGCAGGTGCCGATCAATCATAAATATATGTTCCCGCTTTACGCCTGCGCGGTCGAACTCGATCTGCCGATCCTGATCAATGCCGGCGTTCCGGGGCCGCGCATCCCGATGGAAGCGCAGAAGGTCGAATATCTCGACGAGGTGTGCTGGTTCTTTCCCGATCTCAAGGTGGTGATGCGGCACGGCGCGGAGCCGTGGGAGGATCTGGCCGTCAAGCTGATGCTCAAATGGCCAAACCTCTATTATTCGACCAGCGCCTTCGCCCCGAAGCATTATCCGAAGGCCATCATCGATTACGCCAACACGCGCGGCGCCGATAAAATCATCTATGCGGGATATTTCCCCATGGGGCTGAGTCTCGATCGGATTTTCTCGGACATGCAGAACGTGCCCTTCAAGGATGAGGTGTGGCCCAAGTTTCTGCGCGAAAACGCCGTCAAGGTCTTTGGCTTGGGAGAGTGATTATGTCCGGTG
>DASSTK010000078.1:0-4562 GCA_035707945.1 Sphingomonas sp. | reverse complement strand
TTGATGTTCCACACCATCGGCGGCCTCAATCTGGAGTTCACTCCCGGTTTGCCCGTCGGGCGCTAGGGACATCCCAAGAAGCGTCGGACGCTCTATCGCCGGACCCGGCATGGCTTGCCGCGTCGCGCAGCAATGATATGCTAGCTTATGAACAGCGTGCGACTCACCTAACGAGCATCGCGCGGATAGCGCAGGAGCAGGACTGATGGATCTCGGGCTGAAAGGATTGAAGGTCATCATCGGCGGCGCGACGCGCGGCATCAGCAGGGCGAGCGCCGAATTGTTCGCGGCGGAAGGATGCGATCTCGGCCTTTTTTCCCGCAACGGCGATGCGCTTGCCGACATGAAGCGGGAACTGCGCGCCCAAGGCGGCGCGATCGCCACCCGGGAGTTCGTGCTCGATGACCGGGACGGCTACAAGGCGATGCTCACCGGGCTCGCCGACGAGCTCGGCGGCTGCGATATCTTTGTCCATTCGATCAGTTCGTCGGGCGCGCAGGGCACGATGGATTGGGATGAGAGCTATCGGCTCGACATGCTGGGCGCGGTCGACGGCTGCGAGGCGCTGGAGCCTTATCTCGAAAAGTCGAAGGCCGGCTCCATCATCCTGATGTCGACCACCGCCGCGTTCGAGACATTTCTCGCGCCCCAGGCGTTCAACGCCATCAAGGCCGCGGTCATCACCTATGGGAAGCAGTTGAGCCAAGCCTGGGCGGCCAAGGGCATCCGCGTCAACATGGTCTCGCCCGGCCCCGTCAGCTATCCGGGCGGCAACTGGGAGGGCGCGAAGGCGCTGATGCCCGATCTCTACAACGGCATTGTCGCGCAAATCCCGGCGGGCCGAATGGGAGCGCCGGAGGAGGTGGCCAAGGCCATCGCCTTCCTCGCGAGCCCGGCGGCGGGCTACGTCACCGGCGCGAATCTCGTGGTCGACGGCGGTTTCACCAAACGCGTCCAGTTCTAAAGGATGCAGGGGAGAGACGGGATGGCCTCCAGAACCCGGTATGCCGAGATCCGGTTCAACGATCGCCCGATCAAGAACATGCGGGCCGATCCCGAGGACTTCACGCTCGATCCGGGCGAGGTGACGGCCGATTATGAAGCCCGCTCGCCCTATCGGCTGAATCAGCTCTATCCCAATATCGCGGATTATCGAGCGGCATCGGTCAAACGCTTCTTCGATCCGGCCGAGAAGACGCGGGAAGAAGAGATGATGTGGAGCCGTGTGTGGCTGCTGGCCGGGGTATCGAGCGATATCCCCGAACAGGGCGACTGGCTCAGGTTCGATATCGGGCCGCAATCGATCATTGTCGTGCGCGGCAAGGAAGGCGAGGTCAACGCCTTCTACAATGTCTGCAAGCACCGAGGCAACGAACTGGTGCAGGGGGATTTCGGCAAAGGCGCGACTTCCTTCACCTGCATCATGCATAGCTGGCGCTACAATCTGAAGGGCAAGAATGTCCGCGTCACCGATCGTGAAACCTTCATGCCCGAGGCGCTGTGCCGGAACCTTGATCTCACGCCGGTGCACGCGAAGGATTGGGGCGGGTTGATCTTCGTCAGCATGGCGGACGAGCCGATGCCGTTCGAAGAATATTTCGCCGATCTCATGCCGATGCTCGCCTCGTACAAGATGGACGAGATGTATGTCGTCAAGGATCTCAGCATCGAAGTGCCGGCGAACTGGAAAACGATGTATTCGGTTTTCAACGAGAATTACCACGCCCACGCCACGCACCCGCAGATCAAACCCTATGTGGACGATTATAACGTCCAGTATGATCATTATCGTCATGGGCATAACCGGCACCTTTTCGCCGTCGGCACTGTGAGCCCGCGCTGGCCGGACGAACGCTTCATCAACATGGGCCTCGCCTATATGATGCAGGAATCCGGGGTGAAGGCGGCGGGTTTCAGGGGGGATGCGCGCCATGTCCGTCGCGCCATTCAGGCGGCCAAGCGCAGGCCGGACAATCCTTACGGCATGGATTTCTCCGGTTTCACCGACAATCAGTTGACCGATGACTGGAATCCGTCACTGTTTCCCAATGTCACGCTCAACATGCACCCCGAGGGCATATTGCTGCAGCGTTTTCGCCCGCACCCGAGCGATCCCGAGAAGGGCTATCACGACGTGATGGTGCTTTCGGCCAGGCTCTCCGAGGGGCGCCGTCCGCCCGCCTATATGGGCGTTGAGGATGATGTCGACGTATCCGGCAAGGCGCGCCCGACACGCCGCCGCACCACCCATGACGATCCGCAAGGCGGCGAGGTGGTCGAACAGGATATCGCCAACATGGTGACGCTCCAGCGGGGCATGCGCTCGCGAGGCCTTGAGGTGATCGTCTTTTCCGAACAGGAACGCCGCATCCAGCAGTTCCTCGCCGAGCTCGATCTCTATCTGACCGACGCGAAGGCTCGGAAAGCACGCTGAAGCCATGCCGGCATGGCCGGGGCGCTACGTCTGATCCCGGGTATATTGCTTGTCGGGAGTGGAGCGCTTCACTAAATAGATCACAAGCGCACCATATCGCCGCGTGCTGAGGATTTCGCCATGACCGCCGAACCGACAGGCAGCGCCGAGAAGCCGATCAGCTTCGCCGATCCGGAGATCCATCGCTGCCCCTTCCACGCTTATGAGGAACTGCGTGAGAAGGCGCCGGTCTATAAGGATCCGCTGACCGGCAATTATGTGCTGACCCGCTACGACGATGTGCGCAAGGCGCTGCTCAATGTGAAGGCGCTGCGCAACCGCACCGGGCTGAACGCCACCCGCACCGATCCGGCCGCCAATGCGATATACGCCGAGAAGGGTTGGCTGCCGATGGACACGCTCGTGTCCAACGATCCGCCCGAGCACCGCCTCTATCGCACGCTGGTCGACAAGGTGTTTACCCCTGCTCGCGTCAGCGCACTGGAACCGCGGATCGAGGAGATCATAAACGCGCTGATCGACGGCTTCATCGATGAGGAGGAGATCGATTTTCTCGATCGCTTCGCCATCAATCTGCCGATGTTCGTCATCGCCGAGCAATTGGGTGTGGAGAAGGAGCATAAAGCCCGCTTCAAGCTCTGGTCGGACGTATCTGTGGAGATGACCAGCCCGGTGCTCACGCCCGAGCGGGAACTGGAGATCGCGCATCTCGTCGTCGAGATGCAGCAATATCTGGCCGCGCGGATCGAACGCGTCCGCGCCCGGCCCGATGACAGGCTGATCAGCCATCTCGCCAATACCGAGACGGACGGTCGGCTGCTCGAAACGCGAGAGTTGCTCAGCATCTTCCATCAGATCCTTGTCGCGGGCAACGAGACGACCACCACGACGCTCGCATCGGGCATGAAAATGCTTATCGAGCAGCCTGAATTGGCCGAGGCGCTCCATGCCGATCCGGCTCTCGCCAGGCCGTTCGTCGAAGAGGTGCTCCGCACGCTTTCCCCGGTGCAGGTGCTGTTCCGCAAGGCGGCCGAGGATATCGAGATCGACGGCGTCGCCATTCCCGCCGGAGCGATCGTCGAGGTTCGCTACGGCGCCGCCAATCGCGATCCGAAGCAATATCCGAAGCCGGACCTGATCGACCTCCGGCGCGCCAATGCGCAAAGCCATCTGGCGTTCGGCGCCGGCCCGCATTTGTGCATCGGCAATCAACTTGCGCGCGGCGAACTTCGTCTCGCTTTCCAGGCGCTCACCCGCCGGCTCAAGGACTTCCGCGCCAGCCGGGGCGAGGAAAGCTATCACTGGATGACGAGCTATATCGCTCATGGGCCGGATCGGCTCTGGATGAGCTTCGATCGGCGCTAGGCAGGCAGGCGCGGACGGCGCGGGCTGTCGTGCGCCGTCTCAATAGGATTTGGGCAAATCAAGCACCTTCTCGGCGATGAAGCTCAGGATCATCTGCTCTGTGATCGGTGTGATGACCGGCAGGATGGATTCCCGGAACAGCCGTTCGACCTGATATTCGGTGGCGTAGCCCATGCCGCCGTGGGTCATCACCGCGCGCGTGCAGGCATCGAAACAGGCGCGCGCGCCGAGGAACTTGGCCGCGTTGGCCTCCGCGCCGCAAGGCCTTCCGGCATCGTAGAGCCACGCCGCGCGCATCGCCACCCAGAAGGCGCTTTCCAACGCGATCCAGTTCTCGGCGAGGGGGTGCTGTATGCCCTGATTCTGGCCGATCAGGCGGCCGAACACCTTGCGCTCGCGGGCATAGCGGGTGGCGCGGGAAAGCGCGTTCTGCCCGAAGCCCACCGCTTCGACGCCGACGAGGATGCGTTCGGGGTTGAGGCTGTGGAGGATGTAGTGGAAGCCCTTGCCCTCCTCGCCGATCCGGTCCTCGTCGGGCACGAAATAGTCGTCGATGAAGGTGGCGTTGGAGTCGACCGCGTTGCGGCCCATCTTCGGGATGCGGCGGACCTCGATCCGGCTCTTGTCCAGATCGGTGTAGAACAGGGTCATGCCGTCGGTAGGCTTGCGGCATTGCTCCTTGGGCGTGGTGCGGGTCAGCAGCAGGATCTTGTTGGCGACCTGCCCGGAGGAGGTCCAGATCTTGCGCCCCGTCACCCTGTAG
>DASSTK010000077.1:0-3447 GCA_035707945.1 Sphingomonas sp. | reverse complement strand
CGGAGCTTGGGATTGAGCGGCCACGCTCGCCGCCAACGCTCCGGCATTCGCCGGAGCACGGAAGAGTAGAGATGAAAGACCTTCACCCCGCCATCGCCGCCGTCACCGCTCGCATCGTCGAGCGCTCGCGGCCGACGCGGGCGCGCTATCTCGATCTGATCGAGCGCCAGCGCGAGGCGGGCGTCGACCGCACGCGCATGAGTTGCGGCAATCTCGCCCACGGCTTCGCCGCCTCGGGCGAGGACAAGCCCGCTATCCGCGCCGGCGGGGCGATGAACATCGGCATCGTCACCGCCTACAACGACATGCTCTCGGCGCATCAGCCTTATTATCGCTACCCCGAGCAGATGAAGCTCTACGCCCGCGAGGCGGGGGCGACGGCGCAGGTGGCGGGCGGCACGCCGGCGATGTGCGATGGCGTGACGCAGGGCCTGCCCGGCATGGAGCTCTCCCTGTTCAGCCGGGACGTGATCGCGCTCTCCGCCGCCGTCGCGCTCAGCCACGGCATGTTCGAAGGCGCGGCGCTGCTCGGCATCTGCGACAAGATCGTGCCCGGCCTGCTGATCGGCGCGCTGCGCTTCGGCCATCTGCCCGCGATCCTGATCCCCGCCGGGCCGATGCCCTCGGGCCTCGCCAACAAGGAGAAGGTGCGGGTCCGTCAGCTCTACGCCGAAGGCAAGGTCGGCCGCGAGGAACTGCTGGAGGCGGAGGCCGCCTCCTATCACGGCGCGGGCACCTGCACCTTCTACGGAACCGCCAATTCCAACCAGATGATGATGGAGATGATGGGGCTGCACGCGCCCCAGGCCGCCTTCGTCAATCCGGGGACGAAACTGCGACAGGCGCTCACCCGCGCCGCGGTGCATCGGCTGGCGGAGATCGGTTGGAGCGGCAACGATTACCGCCCGCTCGGGCGGGTGGTGGACGAGAAGGCGATCGTCAACGCCGCCGTCGGCCTGCTCGCCACCGGCGGCTCGACCAACCACGCCATCCACCTCCCCGCCATCGCGCGGGCGGCGGGCATTATCTTCGATTGGGAGGATCTGGACAGGCTTTCCTCCGTCGTCCCGCTGGTCGCGCGCGTCTATCCCAACGGCGCGGGCGACGTGAACCATTTCCAGGCGGCCGGCGGCCTCGCCTTCGTCATCGCGACCCTGCTGGAGCACGGCCTGCTCCATCCCGACATCCTGACCGTGTGGGGCGAAGGCTTCGTGGCCTATGCCCGCGATCCGAAGCTCGAGGGCGAGGCGCTGCGCTGGGAGCCCGCGCCGGCCGCGCCGCTCGACGAGAATATGGTCCGCCCCGCCTCGCGCCCCTTCCAGCCGGACGGGGGGATGCGGCTGGTCAGGGGCAATCTCGGCCGCGCCACCTTCAAGACCAGCGCGGTCGCGCCGGAGCGCTGGACGATCGAGGCCCCGGCGCGCGTCTTTTCCGATCAGAACGAGGTGCTGGCCGCCTTCAAGGCGGGCGAGCTCGATCACGACGTGGCGGTCGTCGTCCGCTTCCAGGGCCCCCGCGCCAACGGCATGCCCGAACTCCACAAGCTGACGCCCGCGCTCGGCGTGCTGCAGGACAAGGGCTTCCGCGTCGCGCTGGTGACGGACGGGCGCATGTCCGGCGCGTCCGGCAAGGTGCCCGCCGCCATCCACCTTTCGCCCGAGGCGCTGGGCGGCGGCCCGCTCGCGAAGCTCGTCGACGGCGACATGATCCGCCTCTCGGCCGAGGAGGGCTCGCTGGAGGCGCTGGTCGATGCGGACGAATGGGAGGCGCGTGATCCCGCGTCCCCGCCGGCCGCGCCGTTCGGCACCGGGCGCGAGCTGTTCGCCTTCATGCGCCACGGCGCGGACGAGGCGGAGAAGGGCGGATCGGCGATGCTGGCGGCGATGGAGGCGATCGCGTGACCGTCGCCTACAAGATCCTCACCGCCGACCAATGGACCGCCTTCGAGGCGGCGGGCGTGTTCGCCGGCGCGCCGGTCGATCTGGCGGACGGCTATATCCACCTCTCGGCCGCCGATCAGGTGGCGGAGACGGCGGAAAAGCATTTCGCCGGGCAGCAGGGGCTGATCCTCGCCGCCGTCGATCTGGACAGGCTCGGCGGCGCGGTGCGCTGGGAGCCTTCGCGCGGCGGCGCGCTCTTTCCCCATCTCTACGGCTCGCTTCCTCCGGAGTCGGTGCTCTGGGCCAGGCCGATGCCGCTGATCGACGGACGGCATGAACTGCCCGAGCTCGCCTGATCGCGGCGCACGATTATTCCGGCTTTAGCCCTGCCAAAGACATAAACGGAGACAAATGCTCTTTCCGGCGCTAGAGGCCTCCGCATTATGACAACCGAGTCCGCCCCCCGCACGCTCTATGAGAAGATTTGGGACGCGCATGTCGTCCGCCAGCGCGACGACGGCACCGCGCTCCTCTATATCGATCGCCACCTCGTCCATGAGGTGACGAGCCCGCAGGCGTTCGACGGGCTTCGCGCGGCCGGGCGCCGGGTGCGCCGCCCCGATCTCACGCTCGCGGTGGCGGACCATAATATCCAGACGACCGCGCGGGTGGACGCGGCGGGCAAGCGCCTGCCGGTGGAAGACCCACAATCCGCCGAGCAGCTCGCCGCGCTCGTCCGCAACACCGCCGAATTCGGCGTGGAGCTGATCGACGATCTCGCGCCCGAGCAGGGCATCGTCCACGTCATCGGGCCGGAGCAGGGCTTCACCCTGCCGGGCGCTACCGTGGTGTGCGGGGATAGCCACACCGCCAGCCACGGCGCGCTGGGCGCGCTCGGCTTCGGCATCGGCACGTCAGAGGTGGAGCATGTGCTGGCGACGCAAACGCTGCTGCTCAAGCGCTCCAAATCGCTGGAGGTGCGGGTGGACGGCGCGCTGGGGCCGGGCATCGCCCCCAAGGATGTCGCGCTGGCGATCGTGGCCGCGCTGGGCGCGGGAGGCGGCGCAGGCCATGTCATCGAATATACCGGCTCGGTGTTCCGGGAGATGTCGATCGAGGGGCGGTTGACCGTCTGTAACATGTCGATCGAGGCGGGCGCGCGCGCCGGCCTGGTCGCGCCGGACGAGACGACCTTCGCCTATCTCAAAGGTCGCCCCCGCGCGCCCAGGGGGGCTGACTGGGATAGGGCGGTGGCTTACTGGCGCACGCTCCGCACCGATCCGGGCGCACGCTATGACAAGAGCATCGGGATCGACGCCGCGACCATCGCCCCGCTCGTCACCTGGGGCACCAGCCCGGACGATGTGGCGCCGATCACCGGCAGCGTGCCCGATCCCGCCGCGTTCGCCGATCCGGCGCGCCGCGCGGCGGCGGAGAAGGCGCTCGCCTATATGGGGCTCAGCCCCGGCACGCGGATGCAGGATGTGATGGTGGACCGCATCTTCATAGGCTCCTGCACCAACAGCCGCATCGAGGATCTGCGCGCCGCCGCCACGATCGCGCGCGG
>DASSTK010000076.1:0-3397 GCA_035707945.1 Sphingomonas sp. | reverse complement strand
CGCGCGGTGGCGGGGGATCATTTCACGCTGGGCGATCCGGTCACGCTCGATCTCATCGACGATGTCGACGTGGTGCTGATGCGGCAGGACCCGCCCTTCGATCTCGCCTATATCACCGCCACCCATCTGCTCGAGCGCATCCAGCCGCACACGCTGGTGATCAACGATCCCGCCGCGGTGCGCAACGCGCCCGAAAAGCTGTTTGTGCTGGACTATGCCGAGTTCATGCCGCCCACCCTCATCACCCGCCGGCTGGACGAGGCGCGCGCCTTCCGGGAAAAACATGGCGAGGTGGTGGTGAAGCCGCTCTACGGCTTCGCCGGATCGGCGGTGTTCCATGTCGGCCGCACCGACGCCAATCTCTCGGCCCTGACCGAGATGTTCGGCCATGTCTGGCGCGAGCCCTTCATGGTGCAGGCCTTTCTTCCCGACGTGGCGCAAGGCGACAAGCGCATCGTGCTGGTGGACGGCAAGCCCGCGGGCGCGGTCAACCGTCTGCCGGGGGCGGGCGAGATCCGCTCCAACCTCGCGGTCGGCGGCAAGGGCGCAGCGACCGAGCTCACGTCCCGCGAGCTGGAAATCTGCGCGGGGCTAGGCCCGGAGCTCGCGCGGCGCGGCCTCGTCTTCGTCGGCATCGATGTGATCGGCGGCTTCCTCACCGAAATCAACGTCACGTCCCCGACGGGGATCGTCGCCATCGACCGCTTCAACGGCACCGACACCCCCGCGCTCATCTGGGAAGCGATCGAGGCGCGCGCGGCCGCGCAAGGCTGATTTTCTGCGCCGCTCAGGCGTCGGCGGAACCGTCGCCGGGAAAGGTGGCCGCCACCATCGCCTCCGCGATCGCGTTCTGGTCGATGGGATATTGGCCCTGCGCGATGAGCTGGCGCAGGCTCTCCACCTTCGTGCCGTCGATCGGCGGCGAGGAGGCGGCGAGCAGCGAGACGATCTCGCCCAGCCCGCTCGCGGCCGGCGCCTCGGCGTCCGCCGACGCTTCCGCCGAGCCGCCCTTGACGGCCCGCAGCACAGGCCGAAGGCGCGCGACATTGCCTGCCGCCGTCATTTCGATGCCGTCCATGCCCATCAGACCTTCGTCCCTGCCATTTCCGAACCTGTTACGACAGCCCGCGCTAAAACTTTAAGCCTTCGTTGAGATTTTTTCGGGAGCGCCGAAAACCCCGCTTCAAGCGCGCGGGTGGGCGGCGCGATAGACGTCCAGCAGATGCGCCGCATCCACCGCCGTGTAGATTTGCGTGGAGGAGAGGCTGGCGTGGCCGAGCAGCTCCTGCAATTGGCGCAGGTCCGCGCCGCGCCCGAGCAGGTGGGTGGCGAAGCTGTGGCGGAGCGCATGCGGCGTGGTGCGTTCGGGCAGGCTGAGCCGTCCCCGCGCCGCCCGGACCGCGCGCCGCACGATATCGGCGGAGAGCGCCCCTCCCTTCGCGCCCCGGAACAACGGCGCGCCGCGCGCGAGCGGAAAGGGGCAAAGCTCGGCATAACGCGTGATCGCCTCACGCACCTGCGGCAACAGCGGCGCGACCCGCGACTTGCCGCCCTTGCCCGTGACCGTGATCGCCTCGCCGGGCGGCAGCAGCCCGGCGTCGAGCCCCACCGCCTCGCCGACGCGCAAGCCTGCGCCATAAAGCAGCAGAAGCACCGCCCAATCGCGCGCCGCGATCCAGGGCTGGGCGGCGGCGGCGGCTGCATCCTCGGCAAGCGCGATCGCCTCAGCGGGCGCGATCGGGCGCGGCACGCCGCGTTTGACGCGCGGACCGCGCAGGCGCGGCAACGCCTCACCCTCGCCGCGCGCGAAGCGCAGGAAGGCGCGCACAGCCGAAAGCTCGCGCGCCGCCGAGGCGTTGGAGAGCCCCCCCTCCGCGCGCCGTCGCGCCAGATAGGCGCGCAGGTCGGCGGCTTCCGCGCTCGCCAGCATCGTCCGGTCCACGGCCTCACCGCGATGTTCGCCGAGGAAGGCGATCAGACGGTGCGCGGCGGCGGCATAGGCGCGCACGGTATGCGCCGGTCGCATCCGCTCCCGGCTCAGATGATCGGCGAAGGCGGCGGCGAGCATGCGCGCCGGATGGTCGTCGAGGCTCAGGGGAGCAGCCATCGCCCCACGCTCCGCGCCAGGGTGGCGCCGAGAAAGCCGAGCAGTTCGGAACCGTGGCGCGTCTCGAAGCGGGTGGCGGCGCGCTGGCCGAGCGCCAGCATCCCGCACGGCAGCGGCAAGGGATTGTCGAGCACCACCAGCGCCTCGGCCCGGATCAGCGAGGCGGCGGGGCCGAACAGCGGATGACCGCGTTCCACCCCACGCAGCACCACGCCGTCCACGCCCCGAATCGCGCGCGCGATCACCCGGCGATCGACGAACTGAAGCCCGTTCGCGTCCGCCCGCAAGCCCGTCTCGCCGACATGCAGCGCCAGCGCGACCGCATCGACGCCCAGGATATCCGGCCAATCCTGCGTCACGATATGGATCAGATGTTCGAGCCCGTCCGCCTCGATAACCGTCAGCACGGCGGCGTGGATCGCCGACACCGCGCCCGAATGGCCGCGGGCGAAGGCGATCAGATCACGGTTCGCCTCCTCCACCTCGGCGACGCGCGCCCGGAGGGTAGCCACCGCGCTATCCTGGAAATCGATCACGCTTCCCATGAAGGCAGCTTAGCGCGATGGGGTTAAAAGGAAATGGGCGTCGGAAAAACGCCGTGGGCGGTGCCGAACTACGCCAGGAAAAAAGCGTTTCGGATCGGGACGCGAAAGGGCTTCGGCGCCCTCTCACCTCTGGACATCGGCGACGAGCGGAGCGATTATAGCGCCGAAGCGTTGACTTGGAGCCGGTGGAGAGAGAACCGGCGGAAAGGGTGAACGTCATGGACTATCTTCCTTTGGTGCGGCCGGCCTGGGTCCATCTGCCGGACGAGAGCGATCCGAGGGCGCTGACCGGCCCCGTCATCCAGAGCGGCACGCTCGGCGCGATGATCCGCTGGATGCATGAACAGGACGAGCAGCAGCGCGCCCGCTTCGTCGTCGGCGTGCAGAACAGCCGCGAGGCGCTCACCTACCAGGATATCGAACTGATCGCGGCGCGACAGGGCACGCTCGGCAACGAACTGCACCAGAGGTAAACCCCGTTGCGATGGGTCAGAGCTGCGGCCCGGGAGTCGGGCTCGATCCACTTTATACAACCGTCACCCTGAGCCCTTCGACAGGCTCAGCAACCGTATTGTGGGTCAAGCGGATTGATGGGACCAGGGTTGGTCGTGTTCGAGCATGGCGTTGGCGGCGATGAGCAGTTTGCGCATGGCGGCGACGATGGCGACCTTGGGTGGTTTCCCCTCGGCGCGCAGGCGCTGGTGGAAGGGGCGGAGGGCGGGGTTGCAACGGATGGCGACAATAG
>DASSTK010000075.1:0-11466 GCA_035707945.1 Sphingomonas sp. | reverse complement strand
TATAGACGGCGATGCGGCGCATGAAACGGCCAGGGTCATTACCGCGGTGGGCGGCGACGCGCGAGCCTGGCCGCTCGACGTGACGGACGCGGGCGCGATCTGCGCCGCCGTCGCGGAGATTGCCGACTTGTGGGGTCGGATCGATATCCTCGTCAACAATGCGGGCATCGCTTCGCGCCTGTCGATCGAGGATTCGGGCTATGAAGCGAATTGGGCGCGGTTGATCGACCTGCTGCTCACGGCTCAGCAGCGGTTGATCCGGGCCACGCTCCCGCATCTGCGCCGGTCGGACGCGGCGCGGATCGTCAACATCGCCTCCACTGAGGCGCTGGGCGGCACGCGCGGCAACACCGCTTACGCCGCCGCCAAGGCCGGCGTGGTCGGTCTCACCCGCACGCTGGCGGTGGAGTTGGGGCGTGAGGGGATAACGGTGAACTGCATCTGCCCCGGCCCGATCCTGACCGAGTTGACCAGGCGCATCCCCCAGGCCGACCGCGACACCTTCGCACGTCGTCGCACCGCGCTCGGCCGCTACGGCCGGCCGGAGGAGGTGGCGCACATGACCGTCAGCCTCTGTCTGCCCGCGGCTTCCTACGTCACCGGTGCGGTGATTCCCGTGGATGGCGGCCTGACCGCGCGAAACGCCTGAGAATGGGCGACGCCTTTGATCTCACCGGCAAAGTCGCGCTCGTCACGGGGGGCAGCCGGGGCCTGGGGCGGGAAGCCTGTCTGGCGCTCGCCGCGCATGGCGCCGACGTGGCCGTGGTCAGCCGCAAGCTCGATGCCTGTGAGTCCGTCGCGCAGGAAGTGGAGATACTCGGCCGCCGCGCGCTGGCGCTCGCCTGCCATGTCGGCCGCTGGGCGGAGATCGATGCGATGGTGGAACAGGCCTATGCCGCGTTCGGCCGCGTCGACATCCTCGTCAACAATGCCGGCATGTCGCCGGTCGCGCCGTCTTCGGTCGAGACGGAGGAGGCGCTGGTCGACGCAGTGATCGCGCTCAATTTCAAGGGGCCGTTCCGGCTGAGCGCGCTGATCGGCAGCCGCATGGCGGCGGGGGAGGGCGGCAGCATCATCAATATCAGCAGCGCAGGGTCGGTTCGCCCGACGCCGGAGATCGCGCCTTATGCCGGCGCCAAAGCGGCGCTCAATGCGCTGACCCGTGCACACGCCTTCGAATATGCGCCGAAGGTGAGGGTGAACGCGATCCTGCCCGGCTCCTTCCGCACCGATGTCGCGAAGCACTGGCCCCCCGACAAGGAGGCGCAGACGCCGGCGGTGATGAAGCGCTTCGGCGAGCCGGGCGAGATCGCGACGACGATCCTCTATCTCGCCAGTGACCGGTCCAGCTTCACCACAGGCACGCTGATCCGGGTGGATGGCGGACGGCCCTGACCGATCCGATTGACTCGAACGCCGTCTGCATTCAGTACGCTAGATGACCATATTCTGAGTAACCATGTGGGAGACGAGCCTGTGCTGGAGCCGAGCCCGCGCGCGAAGGCGCTGAAGGTGCAGCTGCAGGCCTTTATGGACGCGCATGTCTATCCCAACGAGGCGCTTTACGAGCAGCAACTGCGTGAAGGCCCCGAACAGTTCCGCCAGCCGCCGATCGTCGAAGAATTGAAGGCGAAGGCCAAGGCCGAGGGGCTGTGGAATCTCTTTCTGCCGCATTCGGAGAATGGCGCGGGCCTCAGCAACCTCGATTACGCACCGCTCGCCGAGATCATGGGGCGGGTGCATTACGCATCCGAGCTGTTCAACTGCTCGGCGCCCGATACCGGCAACATGGAGGTGTTGGATCGCTACGGCAGTGAGGCGCAGAAGGAGCGCTGGCTAAGGCCCTTGCTCGCTGGCGAGATCCGCTCGGCTTACTGCATGACCGAACCGGGTGTCGCCTCGTCGGACGCCACCAACATCGAGACGCGGATCGAGCGCGACGGCGACGATTACGTCATCAATGGGCGCAAATGGTGGATCACCAACGCCTACCACCCGCTCAACCGCATCTTCATCGTTATGGGCAAGACCGACCCTGCGGCGCCCCGCCACTTGCAGCAGTCGCAGATCCTGGTGCCGGCCGACACGCCGGGCATCACGCGCGTCCGCCCGCTCTCGGTGCTCGGCTTCCAGGACGAACCCAAGGGCCATGCCGAGCTGATTTTCGAGAATGCCCGCGTGCCCAAGGAAAATCTGATCCTCGGCGAGGGCCGGGGGTTCGAGATTTCGCAGGGGCGGCTCGGGCCGGGGCGCATCCACCACTGCATGCGCATCATCGGCCAGTGCGAGCGGCTGCTGGAGCAGACCTGTCGCCGCCTGCTCTCGCGTGTCGCCTTCGGCAAGCCGCTCGCCAGCCAATCGGTGTGGCAGGAGCGGGTCGCCGATGCGCGCACCCAGATCAACATGGCGCGCCTGCTCACCCAACACGCTGCGTATCTGATGGACACCGTGGGCAACAAGCAGGCACGGAGCGAGATTTCGCAGATCAAGGTCGCCGCCACGCGGATCGGCCGTATGGTCGCGGAGATCGCGGTGCAGGCATACGGCGCGGCTGGCCTGTGTGACGATTTCGGCCTCGGCTTCTCCTTTGCGCGTATGCAGATGCTGCGCATGGGCGATGGCCCGGACGAGGTTCACAATCGCACCATCGCCCGCATCGAACTCGACAAATATCGCGAACCTCGCGCCAACATCTGAGCGGAGACTCATAATGCCCACGCCCCCCGTCAATGATTTTCCCTGGCAGGGCGCGTTCCCTGCCACGCCCAACTGGAGCGAGAACTTCCTGCTGGCGGGAGAGGATCCCAGGGCCGGCGTCGGATTCTGGCTGCATCTCGGCCGCTGGCGCAAGGATCTGCGCATGTTCCGAGAGACGACGATCGTGCGCCTGCCGGACGGCACCGCCGTCGGCAACCGCGCGATCGGCAACGGTCGCGCCGCGGAAAACGGGCCGGGCGGCCCGCATTATGCGATCCGGATCATCGAACCCGGTCGCAAGCTGACCTACAGCTATGCCGGCGGCGTCCGTCGCGTGCCGGCGCAATCGATGCGCGAGGGGCTGGTGGCGGAGGGTTCGCGCACACCGATGACTTACGAACTCACCTTCGAATCCGACGCTGATATATGGGACTTGCACAAGGTCGGCGGATTGCAGGATTTCCTGCCCGCCGGCCATATCGAGCAGATCGGCCGCGTCACAGGCTGGCTTCAGGTCGGCCGGGATCGCTTCGACATCGACACCATCGCCAACCGGGATCACAGCCTGGGGCCGCGCGACAACAAGGATCTGCTCAACCATCAGTGGCATCAGGGCTATTTCGAGAACGGGATCAGTTTCCTGCTGTTCGACGCGGTGACCCGTCACGACAGGAAAGTCGTCTTTTCCGAAGCCGTCGTTTATGAGGGCGACAGGCTCTATGAAGGCCGGCTCGAGATGGGCTGGCGCTGCGACGACGCGACGCGCGACGAGGAGCCGATCAGCTTCAGCATCACTTATGAGAAGGGCCGGCTCGACATCGAGACGGTGTCCTACACCAGCAACTCCTATTCGTCGCTCACCTCGCCCAACGATCAATATGTCGGCGTCTATGCGTCCGACACGGAGGAGCCGACGCTGGTGCTCCTGGAGCAGTCGGTGAAGCTCAGGCTCAACGGTTCGGTCGACGGCTATGGCTGTTACGAGCGGACCGTCGACGGGCGCATCGCTCCGGAGGAATGATATGGCGGACCGGCAGGCGATCTTCGGCGGCACCGAAGCGCCGCCGGCGCATCTGGCGCTCGATCCGGATGTGCTCAGGCGCTTTCTCGGCCCCCGCCTGCCGGGCATGGACGGCCCGATCGAGGCTGTAAAGTTCAAGGGCGGGCAGTCCAACCCGACCTACCGCCTCGAAGGGCCGGGCGCGCGCTACGTGCTGCGCCGCAAGCCGCCGGGCGCTCTGGTCGCCACCGCGCACCAGATCGATCGCGAATATCGCGTGATCGCTGCGCTGCACGAAGCCGGCATCCCGGTGCCGAGACCCTGGTTCTACTGCTCTGACGCAAGCGTGATCGGTTCTGAATTCTACATCGCCGAATTCGTCGAAGGGCGCGTTTTCTGGGAGGCCTGCCTTCCCGACGTAACGCCCGCCGATCGCACGGCCATCTATGCTGAGATGAATGCGATCCTTGCCCGTATTCATGCGCTGGACGTGGATATGGTCGGGCTCGGCGATCTGGGCCGGAAGGAGGGCTATATCGCGCGCAATCTTGCGCGCTGGTCGGGCATATACCGAAAATCCGCGCTGTCCCCTATTCCCGACATGGACTGGCTGATCGAGGAACTGCCGAAGCGGCTGCCGTCCGAACAGGCATCCACCTTCATTCATGGCGACTACGGCCTGTACAATCTGATCGTTCACCCGAGCGAACCGCGCATCCTTGCCGTGCTCGACTGGGAAATGGCGACGATCGGGGATCCTCTGGTCGATCTCTCTCATCATGCGCGTCCCTGGTGGGATATTCCCGATCCCAATGGATCGGCGGCCAGTATTCGCGACATCGATCGTGCGGCGCTTGGCATCCCGGAGATGGACGATTATCTGGAGGCGTATGCCCGGCGACGCGGCATGGCTCTGCCGGATATGCGTTTCTATCTCGCTTACGCCCAATTCCGTTATGCCGCTATGGTGCAGGGCATACTCAAGCGCGCCTCCGAGGGCACCGCCTCCAGCCGCGTGATGCTGCACCGGCAGGAGCGCGTGATCGAAATCGCCCGGATGGCGCGGACGACGCTCGACTAAGCGATGACAAATGCTGGCGCGGCGCTATAAAGTATGGTGGCATACGGATGAGTCGCCGGGCGAATGGCGATCCGAGGAGAGGCGATGATGGGAACCAGGACTCGAGACGTGCAGCGTGGCCACGGCAATGCCGAGCGCCCGGTGATTGGGGAGCTTTGGAAGCGCGATTCCGCCGGTCAAATCCCCGCCATGAACGCGCATGGCGACTACGAACCGAACAACAGGCAGGTCGGTTACAAGCGCTATTACGACCCGGATTATTTCAAGCTGGAACTGGAACGCATCTGGAAGAAGCAGTGGCTCTATGCCGCGCGTGAGGAGGATATTCCGCAAGTCGGCGATCGTGTGCCGTTCGATGTAGGTCCGCTCTCCTACATCATCATCCGGTCAGGGCCCGACGAGTTCAAGGCCTTCTATAACAGCTGCCTGCATCGTGGCACGATGCTGTGCACAAAGAGGGAATCAGGCAATTCGATCCGCTGCCCCTATCACGCCTGGGAATGGGGTGTGGACGGCAGGCTCAAGAGGATTCCGAGCCATTGGGATTTCGCCGAACTCACCAAACCCAATGCTTCTCTGCCCGAGGTGAAGATCGGCCGGTGGGGCGGCTTCCTTTTCATCAATGCGGATCCTGATGCGGCTCCTCTGGAGGAGTCGCTGGGCATATTGCCCGAGCATTTCAAGAATTATGGGCTGGAGAAGCGTTACACCAAGGCCCGATTCCGCAAGCTGATGGCGGCCAACTGGAAGACCAGCCAGGAGGCTTTCCAGGAATCCTATCACGTCTATGCGACGCATCCCGAGGCGGTGCCCTTCACCGGAGACAGCCAGTCGCAATATGACATCTTCACGACGCCGCACGGGGCGATCGGCCGCGAAGCGGTGCCCTCGGTGGTTCCCAGCATGCACGCGGATACGAGCGCGACGACGGTGGCCGCCGGTCTCGCCGCGGCGCAGGCGGTGGGGACATGGCATTATCCGGATTTCCCGATGCCTGAGCTCGATCCGGCGGGCGATATCCGGGCGCAAGTGGGCGCATGGGCGCGCGAAGCCTACCGCCATGCTTACGGCCGCGACACCGATGCGCCTGACGCCGTGCTGCTCGATAGCACGCTTTACTTCATGTACCCGCAGGCCTGCTTCTGGATGGCGGAATCGGTGCCCTTCGTCTATCAGTTCACACCCCACGCCACCGATCCGAACCTGTCTTATTTCGATGTGCGTCTGCTGGCGCCCTATGCCGAAGGGCAGGAACGGCCGCCCTCATCTCCGCCGATCGAGATCGGGCTGGGCGAGAAGATCGTCGAAAAGGCGCCGGCCTTCCAGTTCCTCGCCTACATCTTCGATCAGGACATGAGCAACATGCCGCTCGTGCAGCAAGGCATCAAGGCGGCCGATCCGCGGCATTTTCATTCCCGGCTCGGCGCCTATCAAGAAAGCCTGATCCAGCACTGGCACGAACTGTTCGACGAGCAGATGAAGGATTAGAATCGGCGGCGCTCAGCGCATCACGCGATCGGCGAAGTCCTCGACGTAACGCCTCTTCTCGTCGAACGTCGGGTAGGTTTTGCCGAGCGCGTGTTCGGCCGGGCCGAGATGGCCGATAGTGATCCCCATCTCCTCCGCGCGGGCGAAATCGTCGCGGGAAGGCGGCGTGCCGTCGGCGGAGGGCAGAAGCCCGCACATGAATTCGAACGGCTCCTGCTCGCGCCCTGCTTCGCGCCGTCCTTCATTGATGAGGGCAATCTGGCCCGGCAGATCGGCGAGCCTGGATGTCATGCCCATCCAGCCGTCGGCGATGCGGCCCGCGCGGCGGAGCGCGGGCGGGGCGATGCCGCCCATGTAGATCGGAATAGGCCGGTTCGGGCGGGGCATGGCGTAGGTCGGCGGGAAATCGAAGAACCGGCCGTGATGTTCGACAGGGCCTTGGCCCCAGAGCTTGCGCAGGATTTCCATCATCTCGACGGTCCGGGGCACGCGCGCCTTCCAGTCGACGCCCGCCATGTCATATTCCTCCCGCATCCAGCCGGTGCCGACGCCCAGCACGAAGCGGTCTCCGCTCACCCGCGCCAGGGTGCCGCACTGCTTGGCGATCAGGAATGGATTGGTGCGGTTGGCGAGCACGAGGATGCAGGAACCGAATTTGAGGTGGCTGGTGCGCGCCAGAACGGTCGCGCCGAACACGAAGATGTCCGGAAAGATATAGTCCCAGGGCAGCGGCCCGCGTTCGTTCGGATCGGCGTCGCCGGAGGCCGCCGGCATGAACCAGTGATCGTCGCCGAGCACGCCTTCGAAGCCGAGCTGCTCCGCCAGTATCGCCAGCTCGACGCCCTGTTCCGGTTCGGTGTTGTGGATGTGCAGCCAGAATCGCATGTCGATCCTTCCGCGTCATGTGCCGGGCTGGAGGCGTGAAAGGGCGGCGGAATAGTATTCCGCCGCCCTCCGGCTTCCCCGCCTCAGAACTTGAAGAGGACTTCGCCGCCGAATGTCCGGGGCGCGCCGGGAGCCGACGAGAAGGCCGAACCGGACGCCTGGGCATAATAAGCGACGTTGTAATGCACGTTGGTGATGTTCTTCATCCACAGACGGAAACGGATATTCTCCAGGGATTCCGGAGCGAATGTGATGGAGCCGTCCAGGAAGGTATGGGCGGGCTCCTTATAGACGTTGTCCGAATCCCAGTTGAACTTGCTCTGATAATTCAGACTTCCATCGAAGGTGAATTGTCCCAAGCCGATCGCGTCATACACATAGTTCAGGCCGGCGCTCAACTTGATCTTCGAGGCGTAGGGCATGCGGTTGCCCGTCGCATCGGTGAATATCTGGTTGATATTGCCGTTGCCCACCGATGCGATGATACCCGGGCTCGCGCCGTTGGCGGTGAGGATCGCGATGCACTGGGCGTTGGAAATGACCCGCGACGGGCAATAGGTCGGTGCGTTCTTGAAGCTTGTGAAGCGTGCGTCCAGATAGGTGCCGCCCAGAGTGACCGTCAGGCCACGCATCACCGCTGCGCTGGCGTCGAACTCGAAGCCGCGGGTACGGGCGGAGCCGGCATTGATCAGCGCCACCAGGCCATTACGCTGCGACTGGACCTGTGCGTCCGAGATGTCATTCCAGAAGGCTGCGACGTTGAAGCGGACCTTGCGGTCGAACAGCTCGGTCTTCATGCCGACTTCGTAGGCGTCGACCACCTCGGGCTTGAGCGCAGGGGAGTCGAGCGGCAGCGTGTTGAACGTGCCGGCTTTGTAACCACGGCTATAGTTGAAATAAGCCATGACATTACGATCGAAATGGTGATCGAAACCGATCTTCCACGTGGGCTTCTTTGTGGTCTTCTCGACATTCGGGTTCGGAGCGTTGCAAGTGCCGACCAGCGGCGCGCCGAAGTAGGTGTTGGCCAGAATGTTCGAGCAGGCGTTGTTCTTGTCGAATCGTTGATCGACCACCGAAACGGCGCCGGCGCCAAACACGCCAGGGAGGAAATTGATAGTCGTGGTGCCGAAACCAGCGACCTTGTCTACCGTATAGCGGAAGCCGCCGGTGATGTTGGTATTGTCGGTGATCGGATAAGTTACCTGAGTGAAGGCCGCATAAGACTTAATGCGTTCCTTTCCGACGATGTCGATGCTGTGGATTCCGTTCAATTCCACGCCAATGCCATGAATAGTTGTCGGATTAAAGCCCTGTAGGGCATTGAGATAGTAAGCGCCAAGGATCCAGGTGAGCTTGGAGCCGGCCTGTGATTTGAGCTGGAACTCTTGCGAGAACTGGTGATCCACTACGTTCAGATTGTAGCGGAGCTGATCGCTGGGATCGTAGTCGCCAGAGGAGGCATAGAGTTCCTTGTTGCGGCGGATCGCCGTGATGCTGACGAAATCGGCGAAGCTGCCCAGGCTCTGATCGAGACGACCGGAGAAACCGTAGCCGCGCGAACGGTCATACTGGTTAAACGCGGTGTCCTCGTCGTAGAAGCCGAGCGTCGGCAGGATGCCGCCAACGGGGAAGCCAGGAACCGGTTTGCCGGCGTTGTGCAGCCCGTCGGGCCAGCCGCCGACCGTGCCCGGGAAGGGACGGCCGTAGATGCCCTGTTCGTTGTAGGCACGCTCGTAATAGCCGATCAGCTTGATCTTGGTGGTGTCCGTCGGCTCCCAGAGCAGCTTGCTGCGCAGGCTGACATGATGCTCGCGAAAGGTTGGCTCGCCCGTGGTGGTGTTGGTGCCCCAGCCGCCAGTCTGCCGGTTGCCGTCGAATGAGAAGTTCCAGGCGAGATTATCGGTGAGCGGCCGATTGAAGTAAAGCTGCCCGTAAACGGTGTCGTAATTGGCTCCGCCGATCTTGCCCGACATTTCCGGCGTGTTGAAATCCGGATCGCGCGTGTAGATCGAGATGACGCCGCCCGATGCGTTGCGGCCGAACAGCGTTCCCTGCGGCCCTTTCAACACTTCCACCCGATCGACGCTGCCCAGGCTGAAGAAGGGATAGGCGGCGCGGACGAAATACACGTCGTCGATATAGATGGGAACGCTGGCTTCATTGCCGGCGGTCGTCACCGGATTGCCGATGCCGCGGATGAAGGTCGTCACCACGCCGGTCGAATGGCCGATCTGGAGAGAGGGATCGATGAGCCGCAGATCCTGGACCGTATCGATGCTCTTGTTGGCCAGGCTGGCGCCGGTGACGGCGGTGATCGACAGCGGCACGTTCTGCACGTTCTGCGCGCGCTTCTGCGCCGTGACGACGATTTCCTGAAGTCCGCCGGTCGCGTTGTCGCCTGCCGCGGCCGCCGGAGCGGGCGAGGAGGGCGTCGGCGTAGCGGTGGGTGGGGTTGTGACGGTAGCAGCCGGAACTGCGGATGCCGGGGGCTGGGACGCATCCGTGGATTGCGCGTCCTGGGCGAAGGCGGGGCTGGCTGCGGCAAGGATCGCCGCGCAGCCCACCATGAGCCTTGCGCGCGTGGTCACGCCGAACCCCGATGCGGCGGTGAGACGATTCGACCGGTTCATCTTCAATCCCCTCCTGAAAGGCGCGTCCCGGACCGGGACGATATTGATCCGCATCACAGGCGCTCGCTTCTCGATCGACCGCCGCTGTGCGCCGCCATCTAGTTAGTACGCACATGCACAGTACGCGTGACATTCATTGTTCGTCAAGCTGTCACAATGAGGTTTCAGGACTGAAACAGGGTGGTCCGGAAGCAGGAAGAGAAGAGGTGAGGGTGGGTCAGGAATCCTCGTGATTCCGCCAGAAACTATCATCCGGAAGGTCAGTCGACACGCGCCCCGTGAAGCGTGGCGCGCGCTTCTCCAGGAAGCTCGCGACACCTTCCCGCACATCAGGCGTGCCGAAGCGGCTCGCCAGCGCGGAACTTTCGAATCGATGGGCATCGAGAGGATGGGGGGAGCCCGCCATGCGCCACAGAAGGCGGCGCGTAATGGCGACCGAAATTGGCGCGCCTTGTGCGGCAATTTCCTCCGCGATCCGTCGAGCGGCGCCGGGCAGTTCGTCCGGCGGATGAAGGGATCGGACAAGTCCGCGCGCCAGAGCCTCGTCGGCGTCGAAGGTGCGTCCGGTCAGCATCCAGTCCAGCGCCTGGGGAAGCCCGACGAGGCGGGACAGGAACCAGCTCGAGCAGGATTCCGGCGCGATGCCGCGCCGCACGAACGGGAAGGCGAAGCGGGCCGTCGTGGAGGCGATCCGGTAATCGGCGGCCAGCGCCAGGGTGGCGCCCATGCCCACCGCCGGGCCGTTGAAGGCGATGATGGCTGGCTTCAGGCAATCGAACAGCCGAAGCGTGATGAGACCGCCGAAATCGCGAAAATCCGGAGACGGCCCGGCGGCCTCTTCTGTGAAGGAGGTGTTCGCGCCGGAAAGATCGGCTCCGGCGCAAAAAACGCGGCCGGCGCCTGTGATAATGATCGCGCGGATGTCATCATCCCCGTCCGCGCGATCGATCAGCGCCGTCAGATCCTCGGCCATCAATCGAGTGAAGGCGTTCAGCTTATCGGCGCGATCGATCGTGATCGTGGCAATATGATCGGCCAACACATAGCGGAAGAAGGGCAAATCCTCGCTCACCGCCATGTCCTCCGCGTCAGGCGTCGATCAGCGAACCGATTTCGACATTGGCGAAGCCTTCCTCTCCCGTCTCCTCGCAACGCACGCGGCACATATTCTCGACGTTGAGATAGATATTGCTGCCGGGCTTCTGGGATTGCAGCGGCAATCGGGCGAAGGCGTTGCCGACGTCCGCGATAAGGGTGAAGCGCCGGCCATCGACCGCGACCGCCCGGAAGATCACCTTGTCGGGCGTGCCCTCCGGCCCTTCGCCCTCATTTTCGATGGCAAGCGACTTGATCACCTGATTGCCCTCCGGAGTGGCATGATAGCCTTCCCAAGTGCGGTTTTCGGGGCGAATAGTGTTGCGCACCGTGAACAGGTGGAAGCCCATGCTCGGGAAATTGAAGAAGGACCAGTTGTGGTCCAGCGTCAGCTGGTCGTTGCGCATTCCCCAGCTATGGTCGCGATAGCCGGATCCCTCGACGTCGATGGCGGCTCCGGCGAAATCGCCGCCTTTGAAGACGATTCTACCCCTGCCGTTGACGCACTGACCCTGATGGCGAAACTCGTTGCGCGCCAGGGCGGTGTTTTCAGAGACGGAATACTGATCCGGGTTGATATCCGCACA
>DASSTK010000074.1:0-3062 GCA_035707945.1 Sphingomonas sp. | reverse complement strand
GCTGCGGGCGGGGATCGAACTGGGCGGCGCGCTCCGCGCCGGGCGGGGGCGGATGCGCGGATCGCTGATCCTGCTCGGCGTCGTCGATGCGTTGCTCGCGATCCTGCTGCTGTTCTGGTTCCCGTTCGGCACGATCGCGATGATCGGTCTGTTCGTGGGCATCAGCCTGCTGCTGGGCGGGATCATGACGATCGTGGCCGCGTTCGGGCTCAGGCGGATGGCGTAAAGGCCCTCTCCCCTTCAGGGGAGAGGGTTGGGAGAGGGGCCTGTAATCTCGGCCCATCGCTCAACAGACAGGCCCCGCCCCCCAACCCCCTCCCCTGAAGGGGAGGGGGAGTAAAGCTCACCCCTCTCCCCCGTCCGCCAGATCCTCGCGGGTGTCGCCGCCGGGCTGGGGATCGATCGTCACCTCGCCTTCGCCCAGATCGGCTTCGGCTTCCTCCTCGCTCTCCTCGATGCGCGCGGCGGAGACGACATGCTCGTCCTCGGCCACGTTGAGGATGGTGACGCCCTGCGTCGATCGCCCGGCGATGCGGATGTCGCCCACCGTGGTGCGGATCATCTTGGCTTGGTTCGTCACCAGCATGAGCTGCTCGCCGGTGTGCGCCGGGAAAGAGGAGACGACCGCGCCGTTGCGATCCGATGTCACGATGTTGGTGATGCCCTGGCCACCGCGCCCGGTGCGGCGATATTCATAGGCCGAGCTGCGCTTGCCGTAGCCGTTGGCCGTCACCGTCAGGATGAACTGCTCCTTTTCCTGCAGCTCGGCGAAGCGTTCGGCCGACATGGCGGGCTCGCCCTCGCGCTCGCCCTTCCAGGGGGCGTAGCGCAGATAATCCTCGCGCTCCTCCTGGCTGGTGCCGACGCGGTGGAGGATGGAGAGCGAGATCACCTCATCGTCTTTGGCGAGGCTGATGCCGCGTACGCCGGTGGAGGTGCGGCTCTGGAACTCGCGCACGTCGGTGGAGGCGAAGCGGATCGCCTTGCCGCCGCGCGTGGCGAGCAGCACGTCGTCGGTCTCGGTCAGCAGCGCGACGCCGATCAGTCGATCGGCCGAATCATCCTCGAAACGCATGGCGAGCTTACCGTTGGTCGGCACGTTGGTGAAGGAATCCATGCTGTTGCGGCGCACAGAGCCCCGCGCCGTGGCGAACACGATGTGGAGCTTGCCCCACTCCGCCTCGTCCTCGGGCAGCGGCAGCACGGTCGAGATCGTCTCGCCTTCGTCCAGCGGCAGCAGGTTGACCATCGGCCGCCCGCGCGCCTGGGGCGCGCCCTCCGGCAGCCTCCAGACCTTGAGGCGATAGACCTTGCCGGCGGTGGAGAAGAACAGCACCGGCGTGTGCGTGCTCGTCACGAACAGCTTGGTGACGACATCCTCATCCTTGGTGCTCATGCCCGAACGACCCTTGCCGCCGCGCTTCTGCGCGCGGAAGGCTTCGAGCGGGGTGCGCTTGATATAGCCGCCCATCGTCACGGTGACGACCATGTCCTCCCGCTCGATGAGGTCTTCGTCCTCGATATCGTCGCCGGCGGGGGCGAGAGTGGTGCGGCGGGGCGTGGCGAAATCGGCCGCCACCTTGTCCAGCTCCTCGACCAGCACCTCGTAGAGCCGGGCGCGGTTGCCGAGGATTTCGAGCAGTTCGCCGATCGAGGTGGCGAGCCCGGCGAGCTCGTCGCCGATCTCGTCCCGGCCGAGCGCGGTCAGGCGGTGCAGGCGCAGATCGAGGATGGCGCGGACCTGGATTTCCGAAAGCGTGTAGCTCTCCGCCCCGGCGGTGGGCTCCACCGCCTCGACCAGCGCGAGATAGGGCGCGATCTCCGCGATCGGCCATTCGCGCGCGAGCAGCGCGGCGCGCGCCTCGGCGGGCGAGGCGGAGCCCCGGATGATCCGCACCACCTCGTCCAGATTGGACACCGCCACGACGAGGCCGAGCAGGATGTGGGCGCGCTCGCGAGCCTTCAGCAGCTCGAACTTGGAGCGGCGGGTGATGACCTCCTCGCGGAACTGCACGAAGGCCTGGATGATGTCGCGCAGGCCCAGCACCTCGGGCCGCCCGCCCCGGATGGCGAGCATGTTGGCCGGGAAGCTCGATTGCGCGGGCGTGTGCCGCCAGAGCTGGTTCAGCACAACCTCGGGCGTGGCGTCGCGTTTGAGATCGAGCACGATCCGCACGCCCTCGCGCGAGCTTTCGTCGCGAATGTCGGAGACGCCCTCGATCCGCTTGTCCTTGGCGGCCTCGGCGATCTTCTCGACCAGGCCGGACTTGCCGACCTGGTAGGGGATTTCGGTGAGCACGATCGAGCGGCGGTCCCCGCGCCCTTCCTCGACATCGTGGCGCGAGCGGACGATGATCGAGCCCTTGCCCGTCTCGTACGCATTGCGCGCGCCGCCCTGGCCCAGCATGATCCCGCCGGTCGGGAAGTCCGGTCCGGGGATGATCTCCATCAACTCGGCGGTGCCGATGCCGCCGTTGGCGATATAGGCTTTGCAGGCGGCGATAACCTCGCCGAGATTGTGCGGCGGGATGTTGGTCGCCATGCCGACGGCGATGCCGCCCGCGCCGTTGACCAGCAGGTTGGGGAAGCGGGCGGGCAGCACCACCGGCTCGCGCTCGGAGCCGTCATAGTTGGGCTGGAAATCGACCGTGTCCTTGTCGATATCTTCCAGCAGAGCGTTGGCCGATCGGGCGAGCCGCGCCTCGGTGTAGCGCATCGCCGCCGGCGGATCGGGGTCCATCGATCCGAAATTGCCCTGGCCGTCGATCAGCGGCAGCCGCATCGACCAGTCCTGCGTCATCCGCGCCAGCGCATCGTAGATCGAGGCGTCGCCGTGCGGGTGATATTTACCCATGACGTCGCCGACCAGGCGGGCGGATTTACGCTAGGGGCGGCCGGCGACGAAGCCGCTCTCCTGCGCACCGTAGAGGATGCGGCGGTGGACGGGCTTCAGGCCGTCGCGCACGTCGGGCAGCGCGCGGGCGACGATCACCGACATGGCGTAGTCGAGATAGCTCGACTTCATCTCGTCGACGATGGAGACGGGGGAAATGTCCGAAGGT
>DASSTK010000073.1:0-9080 GCA_035707945.1 Sphingomonas sp. | reverse complement strand
TGATTGGTTCTATTCTGACTATGGAAATGCCGATCCGGCTTGCCGCTCAGCGTGTCGGAGCACCGCTCAGCCTATCCAGATCGGCGGTGAAGCGGCCGAGCACGCCGGCGCGGCTCCAGCGCTCCTCCGCCCGTGCGCGGGCCGCGCGGCCGAGCCGCGCCAGCTCGCCGGGATCGTCGATCAGGCGTTCGATCGCCTCCGCGAACGCCCGCGCGTCGCCCGGCGGCGTGACGATCCCGCAGCCCTCCACCTCGTCCGCCAGCCCCGTCCCCGGCGCGGCCGTCGCCACTACGGGGCGGCCGGAAGCCAGCATGTTGGTGAGCTTGGAAGGCAGCACCAGGTCCGCCGCGCCGACGATCTGCGGCAGCAGATGCACGTCGGCGAGGCCGAGCAGCTCGCCCAGTCGCTCGGTCGGCTGCAGGTCGCGCAGCATCACATTGTCGAGCTCGGCGGTCGCCTCGGCCAGCCGCGCGCGGTTCGGTCCCTGTCCGCAGATCACGAACTGGAGGTCGCGCCGACGCCGGAGCAGCCGCGCCGCCTCGACGACGATCTCGATGCCCTGCTTGTTGGCGATATTGCCGGAATAGAGCGCGACATGCGGCCGCTCCACGCCCCATTCGGCGCGATAGGCGGATTCGCTCTCCAGCGGCCGCACCCGATCGACATCGGCCCAGTTGCGGAACTCGACGATGCGCTCCTCCGCAACGCCTTTGTCGCGCAGCTTGCTGCCCATCTGCGGGGAGATGGTGCTGACGCGATCGGCCGCCGCGAGCTGCGCCGCCTCGAACCGCCGGGCCAGCTTCGCGGCCATGCCGCCGCCGTCCACCAGCCCGGTCGCGAACGCCGCCTCCACCTCGAAATCCTGGACATGAATCCAGAGCGGCGCGCGCGCGATCCGCGCCGCGATCCGCGCCGCCGGAACGGCGATCATCGAAGGCGCGACGGTGAACACCAGATCGGGCCGGAAGCGCCGCGCGGCCCGGATCGCCTGCGGCAATGCGGCGGCCGCGAAGCTCAGATGATGGAGGATGCGCTTCGCCCCGCTCGGCCGGGCGGGCACATAATGGGCGCAGCGGGTGACGGGCGCCCCGCCCTCCCGGCTCTTGCGGTAAAGCCCGCCGTCGAAGGCGGCGTCGGTCTTCCACGCCGGATAATAGGGCTTGCCGGCGATCACCTCGATCTCGTGCCCGGCCTCGATCAGCGCCCGTACCGTGCCGGCGGTATAGGGGCCGATGCCGACCAGCTCGGGCGCATAGTTGAGCCCGACGACGAGGATCCTCACGCCGCCACCAGGCTCCGCCGAAAGGCGGCATAGGCGTCGGCGATCCCTTCCTCCAGCGGAATCGAGGACGTCCAGCCCATCGCCGCGATCCGGCCGCTGTCCATCAGCTTGCGCGGCGTGCCGTCGGGCTTGGACGTGTCGCGCGTCACCGCGCCGGTGAAGCCCACCACCCGGTTCACCAGCTCGGTCAGCTCCAGGATCGAGATGTCGCTCCCCGAGCCGACATTGACATGCTCATCGCCCGAATAATGCTCCATCAGGAACACGCAGGCGTCGGCGAGATCGTCGACATGCAGGAACTCGCGGCGGGGCGCGCCCGTGCCCCAGATCTCGATCGTCGCCGCCCCCGCCTCCTTCGCCTCATGCGCCTTGCGGATCAGCGCGGGCAGCACATGGCTCGACTTGAGATCGAAATTGTCGCCCGGCCCGTAGAGGTTGGTCGGCATCGCCGCGATGAAGTCGCGCCCGTGCTGGCGGCGATAGGCCTGGCAGAGCTTGATCCCGGCGATCTTGGCGACCGCATACCATTCGTTGGTCGGCTCCAGCGGCCCGGTGAGCAGCGCCTCTTCGCGGATCGGCTGCTCGGCGAACTTGGGATAGATGCAGGACGAGCCGAGGAACAGCAGCTTGGCGACGTCGGTGCGGTGCGCCGCCTCGATCACGTTCGCCTCGATCATCAGATTGTCGTAGAGGAAATCCGCCGGAAAGCTGTCGTTCGCCAGGATGCCGCCCACCTTCGCGGCGGCGAGGAACACCGCGTCGGGGCGCTCGCGATCGAACCAGCCGCGCACCGCCGCCTGATCCTTGAGATCGAGTTCGGCGCGCCCGGCGGTCAGGATCGTGCAGCCCTCCCGCGCCAGCCGCCGCGCGATCGCCGAGCCGACCATCCCGCGATGGCCCGCGACGAACACGCGCTTGCCTCGAAGGTCGAAGCCCATTTCAGGCGTCCTTCGAGATCGGCGCGTCGCGCATCACCTTCAGGTCCTCGCGCACCATCTCGCGGGCGAGCTCGCGCACCGGCGTCTCGTGTTTCCAGCCGAGCTGCTGGTGCGCCTTGCCCGGATCGCCGATCAGCAGGTCCACCTCGGTCGGGCGGAAATAGCGCGGATCGACCTCGACCAGGCAGCGGTCGGTTTCGGCGCAATAGCCTTTCTCGTCGACGCCCCTGCCCTCCCAGCGGATCGCGATGCCGACATCCTCGAACGCCCATTCGACGAAGGTGCGCACGCTCGTCATCTCGCCGGTCGCGAGCACATAATCGCCCGGCTCCTCCTGCTGGAGCATCAGCCACATGCCGCGCACATATTCGCGGGCGTGCCCCCAGTCGCGCTTGGCGTCGAGGTTGCCGAGCCACAGCTTCTGCTGCCGCCCGAGCTTGATCGCCGCCGCCGCCCGCGTGATCTTGCGCGTGACGAAGGTTTCGCCGCGCAGCGGGCTTTCGTGGTTGAACAGGATGCCGTTGGAGGCGTGCATCCCATAGGCCTCGCGATAGTTGACCACGATCCAGTAGGAATAGAGCTTCGCCGCCGCATAAGGCGAGCGCGGATAGAAGGGCGTCGTCTCCCGCTGCGGCACTTCCTGCACCAGCCCGTAAAGCTCGGAGGTCGATGCCTGGTAGAAGCGCGTCGTCTTCTCCATGCCCAGGATGCGGATCGCCTCCAGCAGCCGAAGCGTGCCGACGCCGTCGGCGTTGGCGGTATATTCCGGCGTCTCGAAGCTCACCGCGACATGGCTCTGCGCCGCGAGATTGTAGATCTCGGTCGGCCGCGTCTCCTGCACTATGCGGATCAGGTTGGTCGAATCCGTAAGGTCGCCGTAATGCAGCCGGAAGCGCGCATGCTCGACATGCGGGTCTTCGTAGATATGCTCGATCCGGCCGGTGTTGAACGAGGAGGAGCGGCGCTTGACGCCGTGCACCTCATAGCCCTTGGACAGCAGCAGTTCCGACAGATACGCGCCGTCCTGGCCCGTGACGCCGGTGATCAGCGCAACCTTCCGATTTTCGGACACCATCATCTCACTCGCTAGGAATTGTCGGGCGTCTGCTAGAGCGGCTCACCTTGCGATGCAAACGCGCACGGCGGCAGGCGGGCGTCCTCTCGTCAGCCTCGGCCGTCAGGCTTTCTGGCGATCAGGATCATGCTCATCCACAGATAGGGGAGCCGGCCGACGCCCGCGAAGCCCGTCACATCGAACCCGGCGTTCTCGAGCAGCTTCGACAAGGTGTTTCGGCTCCAGAACTTGATATGGCCGCCGTGCCAGTCGACAGTGTGATGCTTGTCCCACTTGTCGAAGACGGACAAGGCGAGATTCTTCAGATAGCCGTGATAGGGCGTGCTCATCGCCAGCGTTCCGCCGGGGCGCAGCGCCTTGTAGCAATATTCCGCCAGCAGGTGTGGCGAATAGAGATGCTCCACCACCTCGGTCGAACAGACGAAATCGAACTGGCCGGGCGGGTCGCCTTCGAACGTGCCGACCTCGAAACGCGCGCCGGGATAGCGCTTGCGGGCGATCTCGATCCCGCCGGCGTCGCCGTCGATCCCGACCACCTCATGTCCCGCCCGCGCCAGATCGGCGGCGAGCGCGCCGTTTCCGCATCCGGCGTCGAGCACCGTTCGCGCCTTGTGCTCGGCGGCGATCTTCAGGATGGCGGGGTTGATGTAGCTGGAGGATCCGGGGGTCGCTTCCTCCCACCCGTAATCAAGCGTCTTTTCCATGAATCCCCCGGGCTTGCCTCATCGTTTCGCGCCGACTCCTAATCGCACAGCGCCTGCGCGCATAGAGGCGCCTCGGCCGGCCGGCTTCGTCTCCGTTCCGTTCATCGAAGGAAAATACCGGATTGGCCGCCCCAGGCTCAAGGATGCGGAGCTTCGGCGCTGTTGCCCGTGTCAAGCAGGGCATCGCCCGGAAAGAGCCGCCGGACCAGCGGGTTGCCCGGAGAAGGGGTCTGAACATTCTGGGGAGAGGCGGATTGCGTGCTCGGCGGCGGCTGGGCCGATGCGTTTCCCTTTCCTCCCAGTCTCGGCCCCAGGCGCGTCGCGCCGTTGTTGCCGTTTCCGGCGCTGTGGTCCGCCAGAAGCCCCTCGTAAAGCGTGCCCCGCCCGTAACCCGGAGCCTTCTGCGCCAGGGCCGGGGTTGCGCCGGAAGCGGCGATCAGGACGAGGCCGATCAGGAAAATCCTCATATCTTCCTCCACGGCATCAACGTATCGCGAAGGGCCGGGCTCCCTCGGCGGAACTTCCGCTTGGTGGTTCGTTATCGCCCGTCCTCCTTCTCCATCCGCAGCGGCCCCTTGCCGCGGGCCAGCCCCAGCGCGGTGTTGACCAGCGCGAGGTGGGAAAGGGCCTGCGGGATGTTGCCGAGCGCGCGGCCGTCCTTCAGCGACACCTCCTCCGAAAGCAGGCCGAGATCGTTGGCGGCGGCGCACATCCGGTCGAAGATCGCGCGGGCGTCGTCGCGGCGGTCCTGAAGCGTATAGACGTCCGCCAGCCAGCAGCTCACCGCCAGGAACGCCCCCTCGCCGCCGCCCACGCCGTCGTCGGTCTTGTCGGGCGAATAGCGGCGGACGAAGCCGTCGTGCATGAGTTCGCGCTCGATCGCCGCGACGGTGCCCAGCATCCGCTCGTCCTTCGCGTCGATGAAGCCGACCAGCGGCAGGCGCAGCACGGCGGCGTCCAGCGCGTCGTCGCCGAAGGCGCGCACGAAGCTGTTGCGTTTCGCATCGAAGCCCCGTGTCAGCACCTCCTGCCGCACCTCGCCGGCGAGCCCGCGCCAGCGATCGGCCGCGGAGCTGTCTCGATCCACCATCCAGCGCGCGGCGCGATCGAAGGCGACCCAGCACATCACCTTGGAATAGACATGATGCTTCGCCGGACCCCGGCTTTCCCAGATGCCCGCGTCGGGCTTGCGCCACAGCGTCTCCAGCCGATCGGCGAGCATATGGATCAGCACGTCGCCGTCCTCCGCCAGCCCCTTGCGCCCGGCGAGGTAGATCGCGTCGATCACCTCGCCCGAAACATCGAGCTGGAGCTGGCTCACCGCCGCGTTGCCGAAGCGCACCGGCTTCGCTCCGCCGAAACCGGCGAGCCATTCGGCCTCCCACTCGAAGGTGTGGCGGCCGCCGTCGACCCGGTAGAAGGGTTGCACCTCGATCGGCTCGCCCGCAACGGCGCGTCGCAGCCACTCGACCCAGCGGCGCGCCTCCTCATGATAACCGGCATGATGGAAGGCGAGCAGGGTGAAGGTCGCGTCGCGCAGCCAGCAATAGCGGTAATCCCAGTTGCGATCCCCGCCGCGCCGTTCGGGCAGCGAAGCGGTGGCGGCGGCGATGATGCCGCCGGTCGGCTCATGGATCAGGCCTTTCAGCAGCAGCAGCGATCGCATGACCATCGGGCGATCGGGGCCGTCATAATCGAACCGGGAGGCCCACTTCTCCCAATAGCTCCACGCTTCGTCATAGGCGGCGAGAGGGTCGACCGGATCGGGCAGATCGCGATAGCTCGGAAACCACGTCATGGTGAAGCAGTAACGCTCCCCCTCCTTCACCGCGAAGCGGCTGACGAAGGCGCGATCGCCATGCTCGATCGGCACGTCGAAACGCAGCGCGACGGCGTTCGGCCCCGCGATCGCCACCGCCTCGCATTCGGATTCCGATCGCGTCAGCGGGTGGGTGCGGCCGTTGTCGAAGCGCAGGGCCAGGTGCGAGCACATCTCCACGCACCCGCTCCGCCCTTCGACGATGCGGACGATATCGGGGGCCTGGCGGCGCTCGACCGGCATGAAATCGGTGATCGCGACCGAGCCGTCCTTCGTCTCGATCACCGTCTCGAGGATCAGCGTCTCGCCCAGATAACGGCGCGAGCGGCCCGTCACGTCGGCCTCCGGCGTCATCCACCAGCCGCCATTGTCGCCGTCGCCGAGCAGCGCGGCGAGGCAGGCTTCGGAATCGAAGCGCGGCATGCACAGCCAGTCGATCGTGCCGTCGCGGTGGACGAGCGCGGCGGTCTGGCCGTCGGAGATCAGGCCATGATCCTCGATGCGGTCCGGCCGCCACGCCTTGCTCATGCAGGTTTTCTCCGCCGCGTGAGCGCATAGGCCCCGGCGCCCGCGGCGGCGATCAGCCCCACGCCCGCCGCGGTCAGGCCGCGATGGAGATTGGCCCAGAGTTGCAAGCTGGCGTTGCGCGAGGTCGCGTCGAAGCGGCCGTGCGCGCCGTAATCCCTGTCCACCGGCTCCCAGAGATTGTTCTGCCGCCCGGGCTCGATCGGCTCGTCCGCCTGCTGCCCCGCGAAGCCGGTCGCGCCGAGATAGCGGTCGAGCAGGCCGGAGGCGAGGCGGTCGCCCCAGATCGCCAGCACGGTCGATCCGCCCACCATGATCTGCTTGCGGCGGCAGTGGGCGGCGAAGTGGATCGCCTCGGCCGCCACCTCGGGCTGATAGGGCGGGCTGGCGGGCTTCAGCTTGCAGGGCATGTCCGTCTTCATCCAGTCGAACTGGGGCGTGTTGACGCCGGGAAGCTGGACCATCGCGACATGCACCCGGCTGTTCGCGTGGAACAGCTCGGATCGCAGCGAATCCTGAAAGCCCTGGATGGCGTGCTTGGCGCCGCAATAGGGCGATTGCAGCGGGATGCCGCGATAGGCGAGCGCCGATCCGGTGAGCACGATATGGCCCCGATTGCGCGGCAGCATCCGCTTGAGCGCGGCGCGCGCGCCGTTGGTCTGGCCGAGATAGGTGACTTCGGTGGCGCGCCTGTAATCCTCCGGCGTAATGTCGATGAAGCGCGCCATCACGCCCGCGAAGGCGACGTTGATCCAGATGTCGATCGGCCCGAAATGCTCCTCCGCCTGCTCGGCGGCGGCGTCCACCGCCTCATGGTCGGCGACGTCGCAGGGCAGCACGAGCGCTTCGCCGCCCAGCTCCTCCACCTCGCGCGCGGTCGATTCGAGCTTGTCGCGACCGCGCGCGATCAGCGCGATCCGGGCGCCGTCACGCGCGAAACGCCGCGCCACCGCCCGGCCCACGCCGGCGGAGGCTCCGGTGATGACCACCACCTCGGGCTTGCCGTTCTTCGCCATCATCGCTCTCCTCACAATTCTCCGGCCTGCGCCATCGCCTTGATCCGGTCCGCCGTGCGGCAGGCGATCGCCTGGATGGTGAGCGAGGGATTGACCCCGCCCACCGTGGGGAACACCGATCCGTCGCACACCCACAGGTTCGGGATGTCCCAGCTCCGGCAATCCGCGTTCACAACGCTCGTGCGGGGATCGTCGCCCATCTTCGCGGTGCCGTTCAGGTGGCAGGTGTCGTTCCACTCCTTCCACCGCTCGGTCGCGCCGATCGCGGCGAGGCTGTCGTCCATGAAGGCGAGCGCGTGGCGCATCATCGCATGCTCATTGTCGCCGTAGCTGAAAGTGACGCGGGTGATGGGCAGGCCGTATTGGTCCCGCTCGTCGGGCGCGAGGGTGACGCGGTTATGCTCGTAGGGTAGCACCTCGCCCACCATCTTGAGGCCGACCGAATGGTTGGCCCGGCTCATCTCGTCGATCAGTCTCTGGCCCCAGAGGCCGCGCCTGCCGGCCAGTTCCTTGGCCCAGGTGATGGGGAGCGGGCCCTGGCTCATATAAGACCAGCCGCCGAAATACTCCTTGCCCCGATCCTCGTAATTCCAATGCTCGGAGATGGCGAGGCTGGGAGGCGCCTTGTAGCTCCGCACCTCCTCCTCCATTTGCCCCCAGGCGGCCTGATTGAGCTGCACCATCAGGTTTTTGCCGACCAGGCCGGAGCTGTTGGCGAGCCCGTCCGGAAACAGATCGCAGGCGGAGTTGAGCAGCAGGCGCGGCGTCTCGATCGCATAGCCCGCGACCACGACGTTCCTCGCCTTCTGGAAGCGCCATTCGCCCTCGCGGTGATAATGGACGCCGGTGCAGCGCCCGGCCTTGTCCACCTCGATCCGGCCGACCATCGCCAGATCGCGGATCTCCGCCCCCGCCTCCAGCGCGCGCGGCAGCCAGGTGACGAGCACCGATTGCTTGGCGTTGGTCGAGCAGCCGATCGTGCACATGCCGCGATAGACGCAGGGGTGCGCGCGCCCGCGCGGCGCGGAGAGGGTGGCGATCGGCGTTTCGGTCCACCGGATGCCCATCGCCTCCGCCCCACGCGCCAGCAGAGCGGCGGGGGCGTTCAGCGGGTGGGCGCGATAGGGATAGCGCGGTCGGTGCGGACCCCAGGGATAAGTGATCGGCCCGGCGATGCAGAGCGCCTGCTCGACCTCCTCATAATATGTCCACATCTCCCGCCAGTCGATCGGCCAATCCGCGCCGTAACCGAGCTTGGTGCGGGTCTGGAAATGCTCCGGCCGGAAACGCAGCGACACCATCGCGAAATGGACGGTCGAGCCGCCCACCGACTTGCCCGAATTATTCGAGCCCAGCACCAGCGGGTCGCCGCCGTCGATGATGCGCTCGTCGGTCCAGTAGAGCTTGTGCTGCTCGGTCTCGTCGGAAGCGAAATCCTCAAGCGGCCGCCAATAGGGGCCGGCGTCGAACGCCACCACCGAGAAGCCCTGCTCGGCGAGCCTGCAGGCGAGCGTGCCGCCGCCCGCGCCGGTGCCGACGATGGCGAAATCCACCTCCTCGGCTTCCGCATATTGGCGCATCGGCGCCCAACCGCCGCGCTCGAACACGTCCGGCGCGCGCCCGTTCGCAGCGCGGGGAGCGGATCGGGCGTCGGTCATCTTCCGCTCCAGGAGGAATGTTTGAACATCCTCCCCTGAAAGGGGAGGGGGACCATTCGCGCA
>DASSTK010000072.1:0-2043 GCA_035707945.1 Sphingomonas sp. | reverse complement strand
GGCTATTCGATCATCGCGCTCGCCGACGAACGATCGGTGCTCACCGCCGATCCGCGCGATGCGGTGCTGAGCCTGAAGCAGATCACCATCACCTTCCCGGCGGGCAGCACCCAGGCCAAGGTGAGCCCGGAAGTCGCCGCTTTCGCCGAGGCGACGCAGAAGATGGCGGGCTGCGGCGCGACCGGCGATGTCGCCGCCAAGTTCCACGCCAGCGTCGTCGAGAACGATAATATCCGGCTGGGCGATCTGCCGGGGGCGCTTCAGCAGCAGATGGCGCAGATGTCGATCGGCCAATCCACCGCCCCGTTCGGATCGGTCGAGCAGGGCGTGCGCGTGCTGACGCTGTGCGGCCGCGACGATCCACAGGTGTCCGGCGAACCCTCCTTCGATCAGATCTACAACCAGATGGAGCAGGATCGCGTCAACCAGCGCGCCCAGCGCTATCTTCGCGATCTGCGTCGTGACGCGGTGATCGAATACCGATGACCGCGGCCGCCACCGCCGGGGGGCTCGCCGCCCCGCTCGCGGTGTCGATCGGCGATCCCGCCGGCATCGGCCCGGAAGTGATCGCCAAGACCTGGACACGGCGCGAGGAGGAAGCGCTCGCTCCCTTCTTCGCGATCGGCGATCCCCGCGCGATCGCGACGGTATGGGACGGGCCGCTGCGCCGCATCGGCAGCGCCGAGGAGGCGATGCGCTGCTTCGCCGAGGCGCTCCCCGTGTTCGAGGTGGAGGATGCCGGCCCGATCGTGCCGGGCGAACCCAATATGCCGGGCGCGCGCTGCGCGCTCACCGCGCTCGAGATCGCGGTCGGCATAACCCGCGCCGGATCGGCGGCCGGGCTCGTCACCGGCCCGGTCGCCAAGGCGCAGCTCTACGCGATCGGCTTCACCCATTCGGGGCAGACCGAGTTCGTCGCCGAACGCTGCGGCGTCGCTTCGGGCAATGTCGCGATGATGCTGGCGGGCCCCAGCCTGCGCACCGTCTGCATCACCACCCATGTTCCGCTCGCCGACGTCTCGGGCCTGCTCAGCGTCGAGCTGGTGACGGCGCGTGCGCGGGTGGCGGCGCGCGGGCTTCAGCGCGATTTCGGCATCGAGAGCCCGCGCCTGGCGCTCGCCGGCTTCAACCCGCATGCGGGCGAAGGCGGGGCGCTCGGCCGGGAGGAGATCGAGATACTGATCCCCGCCGTCGAGCAGCTCCGTGACGAGGGCGTCGACATCGCTGGCCCGCTCGCCGCAGACACCATGTTCCATCCCCGCGCCCGCGCCCGCTACGACGCGGCGCTCTGCACCTATCACGATCAGGCGCTGATCCCGTTGAAAACGCTGCATTTCGATGAGGGCGTCAACATGACGCTGGGCCTGCCGATCGTCCGCGTCGCCCCCGATCACGGCACCGCCTTCGAGATCGCGGGCAGGAACCTGGCCAATCCCGGCGCGATGATCGCGGCGATCCGCATGGCGGCGGAGGCGGCGGCGCGACGCGCGGCAAGCGCGTGACCGCCCTTCCCACGCTGCCTCCCTTGCGCGAGGTGATCGCGCGGCACGGGCTCAGCGCGGAGCGCGCGCTCGGCCAGAACTTCCTGCTCGACGAGCAGCTGCTCGATCGCATCGCGCGCGCCGCGGGCGATCTGGAGGGCCGCACCGCTTATGAGGTGGGGCCGGGGCCGGGCGGCCTCACCCGCGCGCTGCTCCGCGCCGGCGCGAATGTCGTGGCTGTGGAGCGCGATCGGCGCTGCCGGCCCGCCCTCGCCGAGCTGGCCGAGGCCGCGCCCGGCCGGTTGCGCGTGATCGAAGGCGACGCGCTCGCGATCGACGAGGCGGCGGCAGCAGGCCCTGGCGCGCGCGTCGTCGCCAATCTGCCCTACAATGTCGGAACCGCGCTCCTCACCCGCTGGCTGGAGGCGGACCCGTGGCCGCCCTGGTGGGCCTCGCTGACGCTGATGTTCCAGAAGGAGGTGGCCGAGCGGATCGTGGCGAAGCCCGGCGGCTCCGCCTATGGCCGCCTCGCTGTGCTCGCCCAGTGGCGATCGACGGCGCG
>DASSTK010000071.1:0-7520 GCA_035707945.1 Sphingomonas sp. | reverse complement strand
CCGCCCGCTGGTCGATCGCCGGCTGGATTGGGAGGATCGCGATCTGCTCGCCGCCGCCGGCCGCCAGCTCGCCAGCCATCTCGCCGAGGCGCAGGGACAGGCGGCCTTGGCCGAGGCGCGGCGTTTCCATGAGTTCAATCGCCGTTTCGCCTTCATCGTCCATGACGTGAAGAATCTCGCCAGCCAACTCGCGCTGGTCGCCCGCAACGCCGAGCGCCACGCCGACAAGCCCGCCTTCCGCGCCGACATGGTGGCGACGCTCAACGACAGCGTGAAGCGGTTGGGCGACCTGCTCGCCCGTCTCTCCCCGCAGGCCGCCGCCCGCGCCGATCCGCCGCGCCCCACCCGGATCATGGCGGCGGCCGAGGCGGTGATGTCGGGCCTGCGCGCCGCGCATCCGGTGCGCCTCGCCGGACCCGCCGATCTTCACGCGCTGTTCGATCCCGCCCGCCTGGAGTGCGCGCTCGGCCATCTCGTCCAGAACGCGATCGAGGCGAGCCCGGCGGGCGAGGCGGTGTGGATCACGATCGAGCGGCGCGGGCTGGAGGCGGCGATCACCGTGCTCGATCACGGCCGCGGCATGTCGGCCGAATTCGTGCGCCACGGCCTGTTCCAGCCCTTCGCCACCACCAAGGCGGGCGGCTTCGGCATCGGCGCGCATGAGGCCCGCGCGCTGATCGGCGCGATGGGCGGACGGCTGGAGGTGGAGAGCCGGGAAGGGGAAGGCAGCCGCTTCACCATCCTGCTTCCCTATGCCGAGCCCGAAAGGCTGAGCGCATGAGCGACGCGCCCGCCCGTCCCGCGCTGCTGGTGGTGGAGGATGACGCCGGCCTCGCCCGCCAGCTCCGCTGGGCCTATGAAGCCTATGAGGTGGTGATCGCCCCCGATCGCGCCGCCGCGATCGAGGCGCTGCGGCTGCACGAGCCGGCGGTCGTCACCCTCGATCTCGGCCTGCCGCCCGATCACGACGGGGTGAGCGAGGGCTTCGCCGCACTGGCCGAGATGCTGAGCCTGAAGCCTGACGTGAAGGTGATCGTCGCCTCGGGCCATGAGGCGCGGGAGAGCGCGCTGGAAGCGATCGCGCGCGGCGCCTGGGATTTCTACGCCAAGCCGATCGATATCGACACGCTCGGCCACATCGTCTCGCGCGCCTTCCACGTTCATGCGCTGGAGGCGGAGAACGCCCGGCTGGCGGCGCTCACCGGCGGCGACACCGTGCTGGGCGCGATCGTCACCGCGGACCCGGCGATGCAGAAGGTCGCCCGCACCATCGAGCGGGTGGCGCAGACCGACATTTCGGTGATGATCCTGGGCGCGAGCGGCACCGGCAAGGAGCTGGTCGCGCGGGGCCTCCACGCCGCCGGCCGCCGCGCGAAGGGGCCGTTCGTCGCGATCAACTGCGCGGCGATCCCCGAGCCGCTGCTCGAAGCCGAGCTGTTCGGGCACGAGAAGGGGGCCTTCACCGGCGCGATCCGCAGTGTGGAAGGCCGCATCGAGCAGGCCGAGGGCGGCACGTTGTTCCTCGACGAGATCGGCGACGTGCCGCTCGCCCTCCAGGTCAAGCTGCTGCGTTTCTGTCAGGAGCGGGTGATCGAGCGGATCGGCGGGCGCAAGCCGATCCCGGTCGACACCCGCATCGTTTGCGCCACCCATCGCGACGTGCCCGCGATGGCGGCGGAGGGGAGCTTTCGCGAGGATCTCTGGTATCGCCTCGCCGAGCTGGTGGTGACGCTGCCTCCGCTCGCCGAACGCCCCGGCGACGCGGTGCTGCTCGCCCGGCATATGCTCCGCCGCCATGCGGGCGCGGTCAATCCGCAGGTGAAGGCGCTGGGGCCGGAGGCCGAGCAGGCGATCGCCGCCTGGGGCTGGCCCGGCAATGTCCGGGAGCTTGAAAACCGTATCAAGCGCGCGCTTGTCATGGCGGAAGGACGGGCGATCGCCGCCGCCGATCTCGATCTGCCGACGCCGGAGGGCGCGGCCGATCCGCTCCCCCTCAACCTGCGCGCCGCCCGCGAAGCCGCCGACCGGCGCGCCATCGCCGCCGCGCTCGCCCGGGCCGAGGGTAACATCTCCGCCACCGCCCGCCTTCTCGGCGTCAGCCGCCCGACGCTCTACGATCTGCTGAAGGCCTATGGGCTGGGCGCGGGGGAGGGTGGGGCCGCCCCTCGCGCCTGCTGACATTCGGCGGCCCGGCTGCTCCGCGCGTCCTCTCCGGGGCTGGCTTCCGCGCCCGTCCTCGGCCATGAGGCGCGCATGACCGAGCCCGCCGATCCTCTCGCCCGCATCGCCGCCGCGCTGGAGCGGATGGCGCCGCCGCCACCGCCGGCCGCCGATCCGGCCGCGCATCCCGCCTATGTCTGGCGGGAGGGCGTGCTGGTGGCGACGCGGGCGTTCCGGCCGCTCGGGCTCGATCTCTTGACCGGGATCGAGCCGCAGAAGGCGGCGGTGCTGGAAAATGCCCGTCGCCTGGCCGATCGCCTGCCCGCGCACGACGTGCTGCTGTGGGGCGCGCGGGGCACGGGCAAATCCTCGCTGGTCAAGAGCGTGGTCGGCGCGCTCCAGGCCGAGGGGCGGGATATCGCGCTGGTCGAGGTCGCGCCGGACGCGCTTCACAGCCTGCCGCATCTGTTCGACGCGATCGCCGCCGTGCCGCGCGCCTTCGCGCTGTTCGTCGACGATCTTGGTTTCGAGGAGGGTTCGGCCGGCCCGCGCACCCTGCGCTCGCTGCTCGAAGGCGGGGCGGAGGCGCGGCCGGACAATGCGCGCCTCCACGTCACCGCCAACCGCCGCCACATCGTCGCGCGCGAGCATGGCGAGGAGGAGCGGGCGGTGAACGCGCGCGACGTGCTGGACGATCGGCTCGCGCTCGCCGATCGCTTCGGGCTTTCGATCGGCTTCCACAATGTCGATCAGCCGACCTATCTGGCGATGGTCGAGCGCTACGCCGCCCGGCTCGGCCTGCCCTTCGATCCGGCGCAGGCGATCGCCTTCGCCACCGGCCGGGGCGCGCGATCGGGCCGCGTCGCCTGGCACTATGTCGTCGATCTGGCGGGGAGGGAGGGCCAGCCGATCCGCGCGTGAAACCGGGCTTTCAGCGGCCAAGAGAGAAGTTTGTCGCGCGCCCGGCGGGCATGATTATGGGCAGCGGGCATGGCCCGCTATCTGTTCGCTTTCGTCGCCGCGCTGGCGTTCGCCGCGCCCGCTTTCGCCACGCCCCACGCCCCGCGCGCGCCAATCGCCCGGATCGCCGATCTGCCCCAGCCGCTCCCGCTGCCCTATGACGCGAGCGCGGACGCGGGCAAGGCGGTGGCGCAGGCCAGGGCGCGGGCGCGGCGCGAGCACAAGAAGCTGCTGATCGATCTCGGCGGCAACTGGTGCCCCGATTGCCGCATGCTGATGGGCGTGATGGAGCTGCCCTCGCTCCGCGCCTTCCTCGATCGGCATTTCGTGATCGTCACCGTCGACATCGGCCGCTTCGACCGTAACGGAGATATCGCCGCCCATTACGGGATCAGGAAGCTGGAGGGCGTGCCCGCCATCCTGGTCGTCGATCCGAAAAGCGACCGCCTCGTCAATCGCGGCCATCTCTTCGCGCTCGCCGACTGGCTGGCGCAGTGGGCGTGAGGAACGGCTGAGGATCGTATAGCGGAACGGAAGGGCCGCTCACATCGTCGAAAGATCGCGGTCCATCCGGTCCAGCGCCTGATCGAGCCCCCGCATCGCCTCCGCGCGCTGGGCTTCGCTGAGATCGCGCGCCGCGCGGATCGAGGCGCGGGCGCCGGCGAGCGAGGCTTGAATCTCCTTGCGCATCCCCGGTCCGCAGGTGGCGAGCTTGCCCCAATCGGCGGTGGCGGGCATCGGCGTGCCGCTCGCCGCGCACTGGACGGCGAGATCCGCGCGCGCCTGGTTGAGCGACGCCTGCACCATCCGGGGAATGTCCATCCGCGCGATCCGGGCCTGCGCGGCGGTGGCGGCGTGTTCGGCGACATGGGCCTGCGCCACCGCGTCGCGCGCCGAGCGCCGCGCCTCGGCGGTCGCGCGATGCACGTCCCGCTCGATCCGCCGCCGCTCGGCGGGGGTGAGGTGGTGACGGATATGGATATTATCGCCGGATACCGGAGGCATGGGAGGCATGGGAGGCAGCGGGGCCGGGGGCGGCACGGCCGCATCTGGCGCGGCCGGCGCTTCGGGGGGCAGCGGCGGCTGGGGCGCGACGGGGGCGACGGGCTGCGCCTCCACGCCCGAGGCGGTCATCATCATGCCGCCGCCGATCATAGCGAAAGCGAGCGCGCCGCCCGCGAGCAGCCGCAGCCGGCCCATCGGTTTCCTGGTCATCATCGCGATCCTCTGCTTGATCCGGCTCTTGGGATTGAGCGCGCAGGCCACCGACGGCGTGCTCGCCACCGCGCTCTTGAGCAGCGCGCGGCCGTAGAGCGCCCGCTCCGGCGCGCCGCAATCGGCCAGCACGGTGGCGTCGCAGGCGAGTTCCTGGTCCTCGCGGAAATATCTGTAGGCGTGGTGGGCGAGGGGGTTCCACCAGTGCAGCGCCGTCACCGCCAGCGCCGCGAGATTGGCGAGGATATCGAAGCGATCATGGTGCGCGCCTTCGTGGAGCAGCGCCAACCGCCGCTCCTCGGGCGTGTAGCGGGTGAGGAAATCGGCCGGCAGCAGGATGCGGCGCTTCCAGATGCCGGTCGCCGCCGGGCCGCGCACGCCCTCGCTCATCAGCACCGACACGCCCTTGATCGTGGCGAGCGGCACGGCTCCGCGCAGAGCCCGCGCAAGGAAGCGGTTGTAACGCCACATCTGCCAGCCGAACCACAGGGCGGCGACGCCCAGCCACAGCGCGATCAGCAGCAGCCCCCAGTCATGCGCCGCGGTTGGAGCGGGCGCGGGGTGGAGGATAGGCATCGGCGTGACCGCCTCCGCACTGATCGTCGCGGCGTCGGCGGGCGTGCTCGCGAGCAGATGCACGGCGGTCGCCGGATCGACCAGCCCGACCGTGCTGTGATGCGGCTGAATCCAGAAGACCGGGATGTACATCGCCCGCCAGCCGGGCAGCGGCGGCAGGATCATGCGGAGCGCGGGCAGCAGCCACAGCGCGTAGGCCGCGCGCGGCCCGAAGGCGCGCGTCACCGGCGCACGAAGCAGCAGCACCAGCGCCATCAGGAAGGTGGCGGCGATCAGCGTCTGTACGAGCCACGGGATCATGCCTTGAGCTCCTTCAGCAGCGCCTCGAGTTCGGCGATGTCTTCGGCCGACAGGCCCTCATGCTCGGCGAGATGCGCCACCAGCGGCGCGGCGCGGCCGCCGAACAGGCGATCGATCAGCCGCCGCGATTCGCCCGCGGCATAATCGGCGCGCTCGACGACAGGCCGGTAGAGGTAACGGCGGCCATCCTCCTCATGCGCCAGCACGCCCTTGGCGAGCAGGCGGCCGAGCATCGTCTTGACGGTGCGGTCGCTCCAGCCGCGCGCGGGATCGATCCGCTCGGCGACTTCGGCGGCGGTGAGCGGGGCTTCCGCCGCCCACAGCGCCTCCATCACCGCCTGCTCGCCTTCGCTGATCCGTTCGGCCATCGCCCGAGTCTCCGATTACGGCTGTAGTCATTACGCGATTACGTGTGTAGTCGTCAAGCGGGTGTGATAGGAGAGTAGGGCAGGGCGGGAAGGAGAGCATCCGATGCGATACGAGGTTTCCGGCACCACGATGCAGACCGTCTCGATCGATCTCGAACGCGGCGAGCGGCTGTTCAGCCAGACGCACAGCATGGCCTGGATGAGCGAGACGATCCGGATGGACACGCACACCGGCGGCGGCCTGTTCGCCGGGCTGAAGCGCGCCGTTTCGGGCGGCGGCCTGTTCATCACCGAGTTCATCGCCGAGGATCGCGGCCATATCGCCTTCGCGCCGCGCTTTCCGGGGCAGATCATCGTGAAGCAGCTCCGCCCGGGCGAGTCGCTGGTCTGCCGCAAGGAGACATTCCTCTGCGCCGAACGATCGGTGGAGCTCGACATCGCCTTCCAGCAGCGCCTCGGCGCGGGCTTCTTCGCGGGCGAGGGCTTCATCCTCCAGCGCGTCACCGGGCCGGGCACGGTGTTCCTCGACCTGTCCGGCGAGGTGGTGGAGAAGCAATTGGGGCATGGCGAGCGCCTGCTCGTCCACGCCGGCCATATCGGCGTGCAGGAGCCGAGCGTCTCGACCGACATCCGCATGATGCGGGGTTTTCGCAACATCCTGTTCGGCGGCGAGGGGCTGTTCCTGGCGACGCTGACCGGGCCAGGGCGGATATGGCTCCAGTCCATGCCGATCCTCAACCTGGCCGAGGAGATCGCCCGCTACATGCCCGGCGACGGCGAGCGCGGCAATGTGAAGGCGGCGCTGGGCGGCGGAGCGGCGCTCGGCGTGCTCGGCGGCCTGCTGGGCGGCGCGCTGGGAGACACCTGACGGGGAAGGGGCCGCCGCCTCAGCCCCGGAACCGCAACGCATCGACGAGCAGCGCGAATGCCGGCGATTGATGGCGGCGGCTCGGGTAATAGAGATGGTATCCGGGGAAGGGCGGGCACCAGTGCTCCAGCACGCGGACCAATTCGCCGCGCGAGAGGCAAGGCTCGAAATACGCGCAGACGATGTTCTATCGCAACGTGATCGTCGCCGGCGGCCCCGCGCCCACCCGCGCCTATATCGACGAGCTGCTGCCCGATGTGATGGAAGACCGGATCGATCCGGGCCGGGTGCCCGATCGCACCGTCGATCTCGACGGCGTGCCGGACGGCTACCGTGCGATGAACGACCGCGAGGCGCTCAAGGTGCTGATCCGGCCCTGACAACGGTGCGCCGGTTCAGCCCGGATAGGCGATTTCCGTCACCTCATAATCCTTCTCGCCCGCGGGGAGGGCCACGCGCCGGAGATCGCCCACGGCCGCGCCGCGCAAGGCGCGGGCAAGAGGAGAGCGCCAGCTTATCCGCCCCGCCGACGCATCCGCCTCATCCTCCCCGACGAGGGTGACGGTGCGTTCATTGTCGTCCTCATCGGCGATGGTGACGGTGGCGCCGAAGAAGACCCGGGCGCGGTCCGGCTGCCTGGCGGGATCGACCACTTGCGCCTTGGCCATCTTCTTCGAAAGCCGGTCGAGCGTGCGGTCGATCTCGCGCAGGCGCTTGCGACCGTAGATGTAATCGCCGTTTTCCGAACGATCGCCATTGCCCGCCGCCCAGGCGATCGTCTCAACCAGCGCGGGCCGCTCCACCTCGAACAAGCGCTGATATTCGGCGCGCAACGCCGCGAAGCCCTGAGGCGTGATGTAGTTGGGGCGGTCCATCGATGGGGCTTCCGCGTTCAATTCGTCGGCGGGTCGATGCTCCGGAGCGCCTGGCGCTCGGCCTGGTCGATCGCCTGCACCTGGGCATACGCCTGCCCCACGGCGGAGGCGACCCCGCTGTCCGCCTGCGCCGCGGGCGCTGCGCGGGCCGCGTCGAGATCGGAAAGGGCCGTGAGCACGGGCGCGCGCGCGGCCAGG
>DASSTK010000070.1:0-12843 GCA_035707945.1 Sphingomonas sp. | reverse complement strand
GCGGCAGCCCGCGCGCCACGCCATCGCGATGCCGTCCCCGGTCGCGCCGCGCGGGGCGGTGGAATAGATATAGGCCCGCCCCGCCCCGCCGCTGGCGAGGATGGTGGCGCGGCCGGTGAAAGTCTCCACCTGCCCCGTTTTGCGGTTGAGCGCATAGACGCCCCAGACATGGCCGTCGCCCAGATAGCGCTCGCCATGACGCGAGGTGACGAGATCGAGCGCGGCGCGATCGGGGATCAGGCTGATATTGGGGTGCGCGGCCGCCGCCTGCTCCAGCGCCTGCTGCACCGCCCAGCCGGTCGCGTCGTTGACATGGACGATGCGGCGGTGGCTGTGCCCGCCCTCGCGGGTCAGGTGGAGCGCATCGCCCTCATGATTGAAGGGCACGCCGAGCGTCGCCAGCCGCTCGATCGAGCGCGGCGCGTTCTCGATCACGAACTCGACCGTGGCGCGGTTGTTGAGCCCCGCGCCGGCGATCATCGTATCCTCGATATGGCTCTCGAAGGTGTCGCCCGCCTCCAGCACGGCGGCGATGCCGCCCTGCGCGCGCGCGGTGGAGCCGTCCGAGAGCGCGCCCTTGGCCAGCACCGCGACCTTGAAGCGTTCGGCGAGGCTGAGCGCCGCCGTCAGCCCCGCCGCGCCCGAGCCGATGATGACGACATCGAACGCGTGAGGCTTGCTCATACCGAAGTCTCGATCACGATACCGCCGAAGCGCGCTTCGTCGGCGCGGCATTCGATCCCGTCCACGAAGCATCGATGGCTGTCATAAGGCTCGCCCGTATCCGCGAAATGGGCGACATAGCCGCCGCCGAGGCCCGCATTGCCGAACGCAAGCGGGCGGCCGTCGCGGCTGCGGGCGCGCGATGCGCAGGCGGCGCATAGATAACGGGGATAGCGCGGATAGGGCCGGACATCGGCTCCGCAGATCGGACAATGCTGCGCGGACGAGGCCGGCGCGCCCATCAGGCCGCCGCCCGTTCGCTGGTGAGGCTCAGGAACACGTCCTCCAGATCGGCCTCGCGGGTGGAGACGTCGACGATGCCGAGCCCGGCCGCCTGCACCGCCGCCAGCACCTCGCCTGCGTTCACCTTGTCCTTGTGGTAGGTGATCGCCACCACCCGATCGCCGATCAGATCGCTCTTCTCGAAGCAGGCAGCCTCCGGCGCGGCGGCGAGATCGCGATCCACCGTCACCTCGACCACCTTCTCGCGCGCCTTGTTGACGAGCTCGCGGGTGGGCTCGTTGGCGATGAGCTGGCCGTGGTTGATGATCGCGATGCGATCGCACAGCTCCTGCGCTTCCTCGAGATAATGGGTGGTGAGCACCACCGTCACGCCCTGATCGTTCAGGTGGCGCACATAGGTCCAGAGCTGTTGGCGCAGCTCGATATCGACCCCGGCGGTGGGCTCGTCGAGCACCAGCACCGGCGGGAAATGCACCATCGCCTTGGCGACGAGCAGCCGCCGCTTCATGCCGCCCGAAAGCGTGCGCGCATAGGCGTCGGCCTTGTCCTCGAGGTGGACGGCGCGCAGCAGTTCCATCGTGCGCCGCTCGGATTTGGGCACGCCGTAAAGCCCGGCCTGGATTTCCAGCGCCTCGCGCGGGGTGAAGAAGGGATCGAACAGGATCTCCTGCGGCACGATGCCGATCGCACGCTTGGCGTTGCGGGGATGCTCGTTGATGTCGAAGCCCCAGATCTCGGCCGCGCCCCCGGTCTTGTTCACCAGCCCGGCGAGGATGTTGATGAGGGTCGATTTGCCCGCGCCGTTGGGGCCGAGCAGCCCGAATATCTGCCCGCGCGGCACATCGAAGCTGACGCCCTTCAGCGCCTGCTTGCCGCCGGCATAGGTTTTCTCCAGCCCCCGGATGCTGATCGCCGCCTCGCTCATGGCGCGCCAGATAGAGGCTCGCTCGCGCTCCGGCTAGAGGCGAGCGCGCGTTAACCTTCTCCGTTACGCTTTCGTTAGGGAAACGGAGCGATCCTCCCGGCCATGACCACGCTCCGCCTTCCCAGCACCGTCCGCCGCTCCCGCGTCGCGCTGGCGGCGGCCGCGTTCGCCGCCGCGCTGATCACGGTGATGGCGCTGCCGGGGAGCGCGATCCAACCGGCCGCCGCCGCACCCGTGAGCTCCGCTTACGCCTGATTGCGCGGGCTCGCCGCCCTTGCTATCGGCGCAGGCATGACCCAGCAGCCGCCCGAAATCCTCCGCGTGACCAGCCGCCGCGTCGTCTGCGACGGGGCGAGCGACACCCCGACCGGCGCCGCGCTCGGCCATCCGCGCGTGTTCCTCGAGATCGATGATTCGGGCTATGTCGAATGCGGCTATTGCGACCGCCGCTACGTGCTGGCCGGCGGACCGGCGGATCAGGGCGAGGCGAGCAAGGCGGCCTGACCCCCTTGAGAGGAGCCGCGCCTCGAGGTGAGGCGCGGCGGTTCTTTCCTACTTCTTCTGGCCGGCGATCCAGTCGTCCACCTTCTTCTCCAGCACCGTCATCGGCAGCGCGCCGGTATCGAGCACCACCGCGTGGAAGGCGCGCGGATCGAACCTGTCGCCCAGCGCAGCCTTGGCCTTGGCCTTCTCCTTGAGAATGGTGAGCTGGCCGATCTTGTAGGCGAGCGCCTGCCCCGGAATGGCGATGTAGCGCTCCACCTCGGCGGTGACGTCCGCTTTGCCCATCGCCGAGTTGGTGGTCATGTAATCGATCGCCTGATCGCGCGTCCAACCCATCGCGTGAATGCCGCTGTCCACCACAAGACGCATGGCGCGCAGCATCTCGTCGTTGAGGCCGCCGAAGCGCTGATAGGGATCGGTTTCCATGCCGAGCTCGGGCCAGAGCGACTCCGCGTAGAGCGCCCAACCCTCGACATAGGCGGTGTTGCCGCCGAAGCGCATGAAGTTGGGAAGGTCCTTGTTCTCCTGCGCCAGGCTGATCTGGAAATGGTGGCCCGGAATGCCTTCGTGGAGGAACAAAGTCTCCTCGCCCCAGATGAAGCGGCTGGGGAGATCATAGGCGTTGTAATAGAAGACGCCGGGCCGGGCGCCGTCCGCCGAACCCTGCATATATTCGCCGGCGGCCGCGCCTTTCTCCTTGTAGGGCGGCTCGGCCCTGATCTCGAGCGGGGTCTTGGGCACCAGCGAGAATTGCTCGGGGATGCGCTTCAGGATGCGCGCTTCGATCTGGCGGTAGCGATTCTCCAGCCATTCGCGTGACGGCGGCGCGAACTTCGGGTCCGTCGTCATATAGTGGAAGAAAGCGTGCAGGTCGCCCTTGAAGCCGACCTTGTCCTTGATCGCCTCCATCTCCTTGGTGATCCTCGCCACCTCGTTCAGACCGAGCTGGTGGACCTCGGCCGCGCTCATCGGCAGCGTCGTGTTCTGCTCGATCAGATAGGCGTAATAGGCCTGGCCGCCGGGCAGAGCGCCCAGCCCCACCGTGTCGCGGGCGTGGGGCAGATATTCGGTCTTGAGGAAATCGCGGAGCTTCATGTCCGCGGGCATGATCTCGGTCGTGATCGCCTTCAGGTAAGCCGCGCGCAGGCGCGCCTGATCGGCGGCCGAAATGCCGGCCGGGAACTTCCGCACCGGCCCGTAATAAGGCGACGCCTCCGGCCCCTTGGCGAACTGGAGATTGAGCTCGTCGATCATGTTGTTGACGACCAGCTTGGGCTCCACGATCCCCTCGGCCATGCCCTGCTTGAAGCGGCCTATGATTTCGTCGACCAGATGCGGATATTGGGCGTGGCGCTTCAGCGCGTCCTCATAATCCTTCACCGTCTTGAACGGCGCGGCCCCCTCGCCGGAGGAAAGATCGGCGTAATCGAGCTGCAACCCGTAGAAATGGTTGATCGGCATCGCTTCCGCGACCTTGAGCAGATCGGGGCGATAGCCTTCGAGGTCGATCTCGGTGCTCTTCTTGAACACGTCGTAGGCGATCTGATCGGTGGGGGTGAGCTGATCGCGCGGAATGGCGGCGAGCTGCTTCAGCGCATCCTCGTCGGCCGCTTTCTCGGCGGCGTAATGCGCGTCCGAATAGGGATCGCCGAGTTGGTCGGCATAGCGCAGATCGCCGCGATACAGCGCATAAAGCGGGTTGCGCTTCAGCATCGCCTCGTCGGTGTCGTGGAAAAGCTGCCTGAGGCGCTGATCGGCCTGCGACGGCGCTTTCGCGGCGGGGGCCGGGGCGGCGAGGACGGGGGTGAGCGGCAGGGCGGCTCCGCCGAGCAGCAGAGCGAGCGCGATCGAACGGGAAAGGGCCACGAAAAAGCCTCCGCGAAAAGGATGATTACGGAGGCTTATCGGCCGCCGATGACGGCGGCAAGCGGCCCCGGAACTTTCGCCCCGGGGCCGGCGTGACGATCAGTAGAAGAAGTCGGTGTTGACAGCCACCACGCGGCCGGTGCGGGTGTTCACCAGCACCACGTCATTGCCGTAGCGCACCCACTGCTCCCACCGGCCCGGAGCGGGCAGGCGATAGGTATAGGGATCGGTGATCCAGTAGCGGCGGCTGTAATAGACCGGCTCGAAGCGATGACCGACGACGACACGGCGATAGCGCCAGCCGCGCGGGCCGACATAGGCGCCGCGGTGGAAGATGCGCCCGTGGGTGCGTCGATAATCGCGCCAGTCCTCGCGGCGCTCCTGCCTGTCGTTGCGCAGATCGCGTCGGGCATCGCGCGCCTCGCGCCAATCGCCGCGGCGCTGCGCTCGATGCAGATCGCGCTTGTCCTGACGGATCTCGCGCTGATCGTGGCGCACCTCGCCATAGGATTGCGCCATCGCGGCGGCCGGCACGATTGTCGCGGCGATCGCGCCGGCGAGAATGAACTTACGCATATCGAAGTCCTCCATATTCCCCGCTCTTGGTTCGTCGGGAGCCGGCGGGCGGCGTCACGACTGGCCGTTTCTCGCATGGCCCGAATGAACCGGCCCGGAATTGGCCCTTTATCCACGCTTCATCTTGGCGGGCCCGTTTCCTGCCCGAAAGGCAGGGGCCCCAAACGGCAACGGCCCGCCGCCGGTTCCCCGGAGGCGGGCCGCGCCGTGACGAAAAGGAAACCGGGCTTACCAGAAGAAATCCGGAATCTCGTCCACCACCAAGCCGGTGTCGATATCGACGAGCAGCGCGTCATTGTAATAGCGCACCCAGCGATAAGGGCCGTAGGCCGGCGGCAGACGATAATACCAGGGATCGGAAATCCAGTAATTCTCGGCGAAGAAAGCGGGCGCGATCCTCACGCCGACCGAGAAGCGCCGATAACCCCAGCCGTAGGGCGAGCGATACGGGCGCAGGCGATAGATGTCGCGGTGGCCGCGTCGCCAGTCCCGCCAGTCATAGCGGTCATTGTTCCGCCAGCCGCGGTTCCAGTTGCGGGAGTGATCACGGTCGCCCCGTCTCCACTGATCGCGATCGCCGCGATTCCAGTTCCGGTCCCCACGATTATCGCCTTGCCACGCGCGATCCCACTGGACGCCATGGTCGCCGTTCCAGCGATTGTCGTTGCGATCATGGCCGCGATCCCAGCCGCGATTATCGCGGTTATCGTCCCGGTTGGCGCCGCGCCAGCTTCCGTTCCACTGGCCGGGCTGGCGATCGCCGCGGTTCCAGTCCTGCCGGTCGCCCCCGTTTCGGCCGCGCCAATTGTGATCGACATTGGCCTGCCATTGCGATCCGCCGGCCCGGTTATCGGCCTGTGTGCGCTGCTGCGGGGTCGGCACCCGCATTTCCGGGCGGCCGCCCTGCACACGGCTCATTTCCGGCCGGCCGCGCTCCATGCCCGGAGCATGGCCGCCCCGGAAGCCGGGCTCGGGCCCGTTCTGCGGCCGCATATTGACGCTCCGGTCGCCGCGCGGGCCGCGCTCGTGATGCGGGGCCTGATGATTGTCCTGCGCCAATGCCGGGGCCACCGCCGTGGCCGCCAGCAGCACCGCCGCGATCGTCTTCAGCATGATTTCATGTCCTCGATGTTTCGGCGCGAGATGCGGCCGACTGTGCCTATATTGGAACACGCGCGCTGACGAGGCGCTGAACCAGGTCGTCAGCGATGCGAAAGCTTTGCCGCTTCATCGAGTTCCGCAAGAAAAGCCTCGCCCGCGCGGCTGCGGCGGCGATCGCCGTGGACGAGCAGGGTGAAATCGCGCGGCGGCAGCGCCAGGTCGATCCGCCCGATCCGCCCCGCCGCATAATGCGGACCGGCGGCGAGCGCGGAGACGGCGGCGACCAGCCCGCCCGCCTCGATCGCGCCCAGCACCGCCTCGTTGGAAGGCAGCTCCAGCCGCACGTCGAGCGTGTCGGCCGGGATGCCGAAGCCTTCGAGCGTGCGCTCGAAATGATCGCGGGTGCCCGATCCGCGCTCGCGCAGCGCCCAGGCGAGGCGGGGCAGATCGGCGGGCGCGAGCGCGCGACCGGCAAGCGGGTCGTCGATCCCGACATAGAGGCCGAGCCGATCGCCGCCCACCCGCCGCTGCGCCAGCGCGGGCTCGACCACCCGCCCCTCGACGAAGCCCAGCTCCGCTTCGCCCGCCAGCACGGCGGCGGCGACCTGGGCGGTGTTCATCGCCTCGAAGGCGACGGCGACGCCGGGGTGCGCCGCCCCGAAGCGCGCGATCCGCGAGGGAAGCCAATAGCTCGCCACCGTCTGGCTGGCGGCGATGCGGAGCGAGCCGCGACGCAGACCAGCCAGATCGTCGAGCAAAGCCTCCGCCTCGGCCGCGCGCGCGAGCACGGCGCGGGCTTCGGGGAGAAAGGCGCGCCCCGCCTCGGACAACGCCAGCCCGCGCCCGACGCGATCGAACAGCCGGGTGGCGTGGCGCGTCTCCAGCGCCGCCACCGCCGCGCTCACCGCCGATTGGGTGAGATGCAGCGCCTCGGCCGCGCGGGTCATGTTGAGCCGCTCGGCCACGGTCACGAAGATGCGAAGCTGCTCCAGGGTCATTCATAAACTTAACTGATTATTCTACCAAGAACAATGAATTGGATTTGTAAAGTGCGCCTCGCCACTTCCCAAGCATGGCTACCGTCCCGCTCCGCAACGGCTTTCCCGCCTTTCCCGATCGCATCCGCTCGATCCTGCCCGGCCTGCTGCTGTGCCTCGCCGTCACCATCGGCTCGATCCTTGTCGAAAGGATCGAAGTGCGGATCGCCGGTCGCAACTGGCTGGAGGCGCTGGTGATCGCCATCCTGCTCGGCACGGCGGTGCGAACCGCCTGGTCTCCGTGCGAACGCTGGCGGGCGGGGATCGATTTTTCGGCCCGGTTCCTGCTGGAGCTGGCGGTGCTGCTGCTCGGCGCGACCATCAGCCTCCGGACGATCATCGGCGCGGGCGCGCCGCTGGTGGCGGGGATCATCGCCACCGTAGCGCTCGGCATCGGCGCGAGCTACGCGATCGGGCGGCTGCTCGGCCTGCCCAGGCGCATGGCGACGCTGATCGCGTGCGGCAATTCGATCTGCGGCAATTCGGCGATCGCGGCGGTCGCGCCGGTGATCGAGGCGGAATGCGAGGATGTCGCCGCCTCGATCGCCTTCACCGCCGTGCTGGGCGTCGTCGTCGTGGTGCTGCTCCCCTTCGCGGCGGTGGCGCTCGATCTCGGCGAGCGCGGCGGCGGCGTGCTGGCGGGGCTCACCGTCTATGCCGTGCCGCAGGTGCTCGCCGCCGCCGCGCCGTTGGGGCTGGTCGCGGTGCAGCTCGGCACCTTGGTCAAGCTGGTGCGCGTGCTGATGCTGGGGCCGGTGGTGATGGCGTTGTCGCTGGTAATGGCGCGCAAGCGGCCCAACGATGCCCCGGCGGAGGGCCTGACGCTTACGCGCCTCGCCCGTTTCCTGCCCTGGTTCATCCTGGGCTTCCTCGGCCTCGCCGCGCTGCGCTCGACCGGCCTGCTCCCGGCCGCGGCGGCCGCGCCCGCCGGCGTGCTGGCGGGGTGGCTGACGATCGTGTCGATGGCGGCGCTGGGCCTCGGCGTCGATCTGCGCAGCGTCGCCCGCGCCGGACCGCGCGTGGTGGCGACGGTCACGCTGTCGCTGATCTTCCTCGCCGGGGTGGCGCTCTGCGTGATCCGGCTGGCGGGGATTTACTGACGGCCGCCCGGAAGGAGGCCATATTCCTCCAACGCCGTGCGCAATGTCGCGGCGTCGCGGAAATGGTGGCCGACGAAGCCCGCGTCTTCAGCGGCTTCGACATTCTCCAGGCGATCATCGACGAACAGCCCCTCGCCTTCGCCCAGCCCGAACCGCTTCCGCGCCAGCAAGAAGATCGCCGGATCGGGCTTGATGAGCTTCACCTCGCCGGAAACCAGGATATCCCGAAAGGGCGCGAACAGCGCCGCCTCGCGCGCGGCGAAGGGCGGCCAGAACTCGTGGCTGAAATTGGTGATGGCGTAGAGCGGCGCGGCGGCCCGATCGAGATCGGCGACGAGGGCGGCCATTCCGGGCAGCACGTCCCCGATCGTCTCGCCGAAACGCTCGCCCCAGCGGCGGATATTCTCCGCCTCGTCCGGGTAACGCGCGATCAGCTCGGCGGACGTGTCGGCGAAGTCCCGCCCCGCGTCATGCTGGGTATGCCACTCCATCGTCGCCACTTCCGAAAGGAAGCGGTCGAGCCGGGCGGGATCGGCGATATGCCGCGCGAACAAGGCGCGCGGATTCCAGCCGACAAGCACGTTGCCGACATCGAAGACGACGCTGGAGGGAGCCGCCTCGGCGGCCACCCGGATCAGCCCTGGCGGGCCTTGAAGCGGCGGTTCGTCTTGTTGATGACGTAGGTGCGGCCGCGCCGACGGATGACGCGGTTGTCGCGGTGGCGCCCCTTGAGCGACTTCAATGAGTTGCGAATCTTCATGGGACGCGCCCTGTACCTATCCGAAGCTGTGGAAAATCGAGGCGCCCGCCTATGGGAGCGCGCCGCCCGAGTCAAGCCCGCCCTGCCGATCATTCACCTTGCCGAAAGGCGGCTACGTGAAGCAAAAGCGGCATTGGAGCGTTACGCTCCTGAATCGAGTTCCCGCGCTTAGCCTTGTGGAGACGGCTTGCCATGTCGACCCTCGCTCTTCGTCCGCTTCGCCTCCTCGCGCTCGCGCCCGCCCTCGCGCTCGCCGCCTGCGCCACCAGCGGCAATCGCCCGGTGGAGGTGACGCGCTTCCACCTCGCACAACCGATCGCGCCGGGCAGCTTCGCCATCGAGAATGTCTCCGTAGGCCCGCAGGGCGCGCCGCTCGCGCCGGACAGCCTGGAGCTTCAGGATTATAACTCGATCATCGCCGATCAGCTCACCCGCCTCGGCTTCACCCGCGCGCCGGACATCAGCCACGCCGAACTCACCGTCACCGTCGATGTCGAGCGCGGCACGCGCCAGGCCTATCGCAGCGGCGGCTCCAGCGTCAGCCTGGGGCTGGGCGGATCGAGCTTCGGTCGTCATTCCGGCTTCGGGCTCGGCGGCGGCGTCAGTTTCCCGATCGGCAAGCAGCCTTCGCGCTACGTCGTCGGCACCATGCTGCGCGTCCAGATCAAGCGGCGTTCCGAAGGCACGGTGATCTGGGAGGGCCGGGCGCGGACGGAGGCGCGCGCCTCCGATCCCGCCGCCCAGCCACAGGCGGCGGTCGCGCGTCTCGCCAATGCGCTGTTCACGGGCTTCCCCGGAGAATCGGGTCGCACTATCACGGTCAGATGAGCATTCGCATCGCGTCCGCTTTCGACAGCGGCAATATCCGCCTGATCTCCGTCCTCGACGATCGCGTCGGCCTCGAAATCGATCGCGACAAGGATTCGGATTTCTACCAGTGGTTCCACTTCCGCGCGCTGGGCGTGCGGGGCCGGCCGATCACCTACGAGATCCGCAACGCCGGCGGCTCCGCCTACCCGGACGGCTGGCCCGGCTATCGCGCCTGCTGGTCCGAGGATCGGGTGACGTGGCGGCGCGTGGCGGATACGAGCTATGAGGAAGGCGTGCTCCGCTTCACCCACGAAGCGGCGGGCGATTCGGTGTGGTTCGCCTATTTCGCGCCCTATTCGATGGAGCGGCATCACGATCTGGTGGCGCGCATCGCCGCCCGCCCCGGCGTCGCCCTCGCCTCGCTCGGCCAAACGCTCGACGGGCGCGAGTTGGATTGCCTGACATTGGGCCAAGGTCCGCTCGCCGTCTGGCTCTACGCCCGTCAGCATCCCGGCGAATCGATGGCCGAATGGTGGATGGAGGGCGCGCTGGAGACGCTCACTGATCCCGCCGATCCGATCGCCCGCTCGCTCCGCCAAAAGGCCACCTTCCACATCGTCCCCAATATGAACCCGGACGGCAGCTATCGCGGCCATCTGCGCACCAACGCGGCGGGCGTGAACCTCAACCGCGAATGGCACGCGCCCAGCGCCGAACGCTCGCCCGAGGTGCTCAGCGTGCTGGAGGCGATGGACAAGACCGGCGTGGATTTCGCGATGGACGTGCATGGCGACGAGGCGATCCCCCACGTCTTTCTCGCCGGTTTCGAGGGCATCCCCTCGCTCGCCGAGCGCCAGACCCGGCTCTACGCGCGTTATCAGGATGCGCTGGTCGCCCGCACTCCCGATTTCCAGAAGGCCAAGGGCTATGCGGTCGCGGGTACGGGCGAGGCCAATATGTCCATGTCCACCAACCAGCTCGCCGAACGCTTCGGCTGTGTCTCGATGACGCTCGAGATGCCCTTCAAGGACAATGACGACCTGCCCGATCCCGAGTTCGGCTGGTCCCCCGAGCGCAGCAAGAAGCTGGCCGCCGCATGCCTGGCGGCCCTGCATGATATGGTGGGGGAGCTCTGAGGCCGGTGGAAATCCGCCTATCCCGCGAGCCCGCACAATCGCTTCATGACGCTGGCGCTGGATTAGCGCCCGCAGCCTACGCCTCGATCACGACTTGGGCTAACCCGGACCTCAAACGCTGTCAGCCGCTCGGGTCCGCCGAACGCACTCCGCCGGTATCGAAGCGAATGGGCATTATGCGCCGTATTCGTGCATCACGGAGCCACAGTCCGCTCCAGGCGAATACGCCGATCAGCACATTCTCGCCCATGTCGTGCAAGCTGCCGTGGACGCGCAAATGGGTGACGACCGCTCCGCCGAGAAAGCCGGTCAGGAGAATCGCGCCCAGCGTTGCCGTGCGCGGGAACACGTAGAGCAAGGTGCAGGCGAGGCCGATGATACCGATCGGCAGCACCGCATCGGCAGGAATGCCGATAGCGGCGTTAGCCTCGACCGCTATCTTGAGCTCCCGGAGGTCATAGCTGACGTCGAAGAGCATGAACGCGGTGACGCCGAGCGTCAGTATCCAACCTCCCAGCGCCATCAACCTCGCCCGGTCCATCGCCCGCTCCTCGGTCACATCTTGTTTCCGCGCCGTTCGATACCGTGCCGTCTTTATCTGCTTCATGCAACGCAATCGCATCGATGCCGCTCTTCAACCAGGCCGCTTCCGGGCGATAGCGTCGAACGCGATTCGAGCGATCAGACAAACAACTCGCTCAGGAAATCCTGCATCGCCCGCCACGAGCGACGGTCGGCCGCCTCGCGATATTTGTCGGGCCGGTGCTTCGCGGTGAAGCTGTGCTTGGTATGGCCGTAGGCGTGGAGCTGCCAATCGGCCTTTTTCGCCGTCATCTCGTCGGCGAAGGCGATCACGTCCTGCGGCGTGGCGAGCGGATCTTCCCAGCCGTGCAGCGCCAGGATGCTCGCCGGGATCGTCCCGGCGGTGGGATGATCGGGCGCATCGAACAGGCCGTGGAAGGTGACGACGCCCTTCACGTCCGCGCCGGTGCGCGCGAGATCGAGCGCGCATTTGCCGCCGAAGCAGAAGCCGATCACGGCGACTTTCGCCGCATCGACCGTCTCCAGGCCGCGCGCCGCTTCGAGCGCCGCCGCCATCCGTGCCGCGATCGCCCTGCGATCGGCGTTGAGCGCTTGCATCGCCGCGGTCGCCTCCTCGGCGCCGGCCGGCCTCACGTCCACGCCGAAAATGTCGATCGCAAAGCCGACATAGCCCAGCGCCGCCAGCCTCTCTGCTTTCTCCTCCTCGAAGGGCGAACGACCCATGAAAGTGGGCGCGATCAGCACGGCGGGGCGCTTGCCCGTTGCCGTCCCGTCCCACACCACCAGGCTTTCAAACGTCGCGCCGCCGACTTCGTACCGCACCGCCCGCTTCCCGATCGCCATCGCATCCTCCTTGTCTGTTTCATTTCGTCCTGCGGCAGGGATGACGCGGCGGCAAGGCTTGGCTAGAGCCGCGGGCGAACAGAGCTTCGGAGACGCCCATGCCCCGCCTCGTCCTGATCCGCCACGGCCAGTCGCAATGGAATCTGGAGAATCGCTTCACCGGCTGGTGGGACGTCGATCTCTCCGAAAAGGGCGTCGAGGAGGCGAAGGCGGCCGGCGCGGCGATGGGCGAGGCGGGGCTGGATTTCGATCAATGCTTCACCAGCGTGCAGACCCGCGCGATCCGCACGCTCCACCTCGCGCTCCGGGAAATGGGTCGGCTGTGGCTGCCCGAGGAGAAGCACTGGCGGCTGAACGAGCGCCACTATGGCGGCCTCACCGGGCTGAACAAGGCGGAGACGGCGGCGCGCCACGGCGACGAGCAGGTCAAGATCTGGCGGCGCAGCTTCGATGCGCCCCCGCCCCCGATGGAGGCGGGCTCGCCCTATGACCTCTCCGCCGACCGCCGCTATGCGGGCGTGGACGTGCCCGCCACCGAGAGCCTGAAGGATACGATCGCGCGCGTATTGCCCTATTGGGAGGAGCGCATCGCCCCCGATCTGCGCGCCGGCAAGCGCGTGCTGGTCTCCGCGCACGGCAATTCGCTGCGCGCGCTGGTGAAGCACCTCTCCGGCCT
>DASSTK010000069.1:0-4542 GCA_035707945.1 Sphingomonas sp. | reverse complement strand
GGCGACGGCCTTCTTGCCGTCCAGCATGACCGAGTTCATGAATTTGGAGAGGACGATATCGCCGAACTTCGGGTCCGGCAGGATCTCGCGCTTCTCGGGGCGACGACGACGGGACATGCTTGTGTTTCCTTCAACTTCAGCCGTGGGTGGCCGGATGACCGGCCGGCTTACTTCGGACGCTTGGCGCCGTACTTGGAGCGGGACTGGCGGCGATCCTTGACGCCCTGCGTGTCGAGCACGCCGCGCAGGACGTGATAGCGCACGCCCGGCAAGTCGCGCACGCGGCCGCCGCGGATCAGCACCACCGAGTGCTCCTGGAGGTTATGGCCTTCGCCCGGAATGTAGCTGATCACCTCGCGCTGGTTGGTCAGGCGAACCTTGGCCACCTTCCGCAGCGCCGAGTTCGGCTTCTTCGGAGTCGTCGTATAAACACGAGTGCAGACGCCGCGCTTCTGCGGGTTCTGCTCCATCGCAGGGACCTTCGACTTGGCCTTCTGCGGATCGCGGCCCTTGCGGACCAACTGGTTGATCGTCGGCATTGAAGCCTTCACCTTTCACATGGTTACTTTGCCGTGCCCGGACAGCGTGAAGCGCCCCGTGCGGAAACGCACGAAAGCCCGGGAGCCATACGGCCCACCCGAGCCCGACCAGCGCATCGGCAATGTTCAAGCGTCCGCCCACGGGCAATGGCCGAGACCAGCGGTCCCGCGAGCGAGCGCGGCCTATAGCGGGCGCTTCCCAACAGGTCAACCGGCCGGGCGGCTCGCCTTCGGCTTGATGTAGAGCGAACTTATCGCCGGCCAGTCGCGCCGCAACGCCGCTTCGGCATCGGCGATCAGCGTTTCGATCGCGCCGACCGGAACGCTGTCCTCGAAATCCACGCTCGCCGCCACGAACACCGATTCGGGGCCGAGATGGACGGTGACGATCTCGCCCACCCGCGTCACTTCTGGGCGGTTCTCGAATGCACTACGGATCGCCTCGATCAGCGCCGGCGCCGCCCGCTCGCCGATCAGCAGCCCCTTCGATTCGCGCGCCAGCAGGATGGCGACGACGCCCAGCACCACGCCGATCAGGATCGAGGCGATCCCGTCCCATCGGCCGTCGCCGGTGTGGTGGGAGAGCCATACGCCGAGCGCGGCGATGGCGAGGCCGGTGAGCGCGGCCGAATCCTCGAACAGCACAATGAAGCTCGGCGGATCCTTGGATCGGCGGATCGCCTGCCACCAGCCCTGATCCCCCTTGGCGCGCGCGAACGCCCGGATCGCCGTCGCCCAGCTCGTCCCTTCGAGCAGCGCCGAGACGCCGAGCACGGCATAGGCCACCGCCGGATCGCTCGGCGCTTCGGGATGGCGCAGGTGGGCCACGCCTTCGAGCACGGAGAGCCCCGCGCCGGTCGCGAAGATCAGGATCGCGACGACGAAACTCCAGAAATACAGCTCGCGGCCGTAGCCGGCGGGATGCGCCTCGTCGGCGGGCCGCCGCGCGCGCCTGCGTCCGTAGAGCAGCAGGATCTGATTGAGGCTGTCGACGACCGAGTGAAAGCCCTCGGTCAGCATCGCCCCCGATCCGGTGATCGTTGCGGCGGCGAACTTGGCGACGGCGATGCCGAGATTGGCGGCGAGCGCCGCGTAAAGGACGACGCCGTTCTCGTCTCCCCGCTTGCTCGCGCTCACCGCGCCGCCCGTCCGGGACGGCGCGGTGCGCAGGGCCGGCGACGGGCGCGAGCCTCCGCCGGCGTCATCCGCTTACTGCGCGTTGCCCATATTGGTGGTTCCCGTGCCGGTGGCGGGCATAGCGCCGTTCAGCATCATATTGTCCATCGCCATGCTGTTGCCGCCCATGGCGTTCATGTCGGTCATGCCGTTGCCGACGGGGGCCAGCATATTGTCCGCGGCCGAAACATTGGTCATCGCGTTGTTGGTGCTGGCCGATTTGCCGCAGGCGGCGACACCCAGCGCCAGCGCCGCGATCGCTGCGATCCTGAGGCCGTTGTTCATCACATCTCTCCCATCGAAATCAGCAAAAGAGCCGTCCCGCAACGCAGCGGAGAGCGCGGACGTTCCACGAAATGCGGCGAAGCGGTAATCTCCCGTTCAGAAATGCAGCGCCCGGCCGTAAGCCGAAAGCACGCTTTCGTGCATCATCTCGGAAAGCGTCGGGTGCGGGAACACCGTGTCGATCAGCTCCGCCTCGGTGGTCTCGAGCTGCTTGGCGACGGTGTAGCCCTCGATCAGCTCGGTTACTTCCGCACCCACCATATGCGCGCCGAGCAGTTCGCCGGTCTTGGCGTCGAACACCGTCTTGATGAAACCTTCCGCCTCGCCCAGCGCAATCGCCTTGCCGTTGCCGATGAAGGGGAACTTGCCCACCTTCACCACATAACCCTCCTCCTTCGCGCGGGCCTCGGTGAGGCCGACGGAGGCGACCTGCGGGCGAGAATAGGTGCAGCCCGGAATGTTGCGCTTGTCCATCGCGTGCGGATTCTTGCCGGCGATGGCCTCGGCCGCGATCACGCCCTCATGGCTCGCCTTGTGCGCCAGCCACGGCGGGGCGGTCACGTCGCCGATCGCCCACAGGCCCGGCACGTTGGTGCGGCCCATCGCATCGGTGTCGATATGCCCCTTGGTGGTCTTCACGCCGAGCGCCTCGAGACCGATATTCTCGGTATTGGGCGCGATGCCGACCGCGACGATGCAGTGGCTGTATTCGCCCTCCTCCACCTTGCCGTCGGCGAGCTTGATCCTGGCCTTCACGCCCTTGGCCGTCCTCTGGAGGCTCTCGACGCCCGCCCTGGTCAGCACGCGCAGCTTCTGCTTGGTGAGCGCCTTCTCCATGAACTCGGAGACTTCGGCGTCCTCCACCGGCAGGATGCGATCGAGCATCTCCACGATCGTCACGTCCGCGCCCATGTCGCTGTAAAAGCTGGCGAATTCGACGCCGATCGCGCCCGATCCGATGACCAGCAGCTTGCTGGGCATCTCCCTGGGCGTCATCGCGTGGCGATAGGTCCAGATGCGCTCGCCGTCCGCCTTGGCGAAGGGCAGGTCGCGCGCGCGTGCCCCCGTGGCGATGATGATGTCCTTGGCGGCGAGCTCGGTGGTCTTGCCGTCCTTCTCCACCTTGAGCTTGCCCTTGCCCGTGATCGTGCCGACGCCCTCGACGACGCTGATCTTGTTCTTCTTCATCAGCCCCTTGACGCCTGCGTTGAGCTGGCCCGCCACCTTGCGGCTGCGATCCACCACCTTCGCAAGATCGAAGCCCGGCTTCTCGGCCTTCAGGCCGTAGGCGTCGGCGTGCGTCAGATAATGGTAGATTTCGGAGGTGCGCAGCAGCGCCTTGGTGGGGATGCATCCCCAGTTGAGGCAGATGCCGCCCAGCTTCTCGCGCTCGACGATCGCCACCTTAAGGCCGAGCTGGCTGGCCCGGATCGCCGCGACATAGCCGCCCGGCCCGGACCCGAGCACGACAAGATCATAGGTATCGGCCATGAACTTCCTTCCTGTGAGCGCCTGAGGCCCAGGCGAATATGGACCGCGGACCCGCTAGCTATCCCGGGCTGCCGCGAAAAGCCCCCAGCTCAGCAGCGTCACCACGCAGAAGACGAGCCAGGACCAGTGCAGCTCATATCCCCCGCCCACGGGGATGCGGACAAGCTCGCCGTTCAGCCAGCCGTTCAGCAGTTCGGTGCTGTTCATCGCCACGACCCAGGGCACGACGATCGCCGCGATCCCTCCGCAGATGACGGCGGAGGTGAGCGACGCCATGGCTCAGGCGGCCTTCTGCCCGTCCGCAGGGACCATCGGCGGCGCCCTGCGGGGCTGGCGGTCCTCGCCCACCGCGACGAAGGTGAAGCGCGCCTCCGTCACCTTGTAGCTGGCCGTCTCGTGCCGCGCGCGCCGCCACGCCTCGACCGCAATGGTCATCGAGGTGCGACCCGTGCCCGTCAGCGTCGCATAGACGGAAACCTCGTCGCCCACGAACACCGGCCGGTGGAAGGTCATGCCGTCCATCGCGATGGTGACGGCGCGACCGCCGCTGTGCCGCGAGGCGACCGATCCGGCGGCCGAATCCATCTGGCTCATCAGCCAGCCGCCGAAGATGTCGCCATAAGGGTTGGTGTCCGCCGGCATCGCCACGACGCGCACCGTGGGCGCCTCGGCGGGCGGCAGCTCATCGAGCGCCTTCATGCCAGCATCGCCAGAGGGTTTTCGATCAGGTGCTCGAAAGCGGCCATGAGCTGCGCGCCGTCCGCGCCGTCGATGGCGCGATGATCGAAGCTGCCGGTGGCGGACATGATTGTGGCGACGGTGAGCTGATCGTCCACCACATAAGGCCGCTTCTCGCCCGCGCCGATCGCCATGATCATGCCCTGCGGCGGGTTGATGACGGCCTCGAACTGCTTGATGCCGTACATGCCCATATTGGAGAGGCTGGCGGTGCCGCCCTGATATTCATCGGGCTGGAGCTTGCCCTCGCGGGCGCGGCCGGCGAGATCCTTGATCTCGGCCGCGATCGCCGAGAGGCTCTTGCCGTCCGCGT
>DASSTK010000068.1:0-6339 GCA_035707945.1 Sphingomonas sp. | reverse complement strand
ATCGTCGGCGCGGTGGCGGCGATCTCGCTACTGGTCGGCGGCATCGGCATCATGAACATCATGCTGGTGTCGGTGACGGAGCGCACCCGCGAGATCGGCATCCGGCTGGCGATCGGGGCAGTGGCGCGCGAGGTGATGCTGCAATTCCTGGTGGAGGCGGTGGTGCTTTCCTGTCTCGGCGGGTTGATCGGGCTGGTGCTGGCGCTGTTCGCGAGCGCGGGGCTGGCGGCGGCATTCAAGGTGCCGTTCGCGTTCGATCCCTTTGTCAACATCATGGCCTTCCTCTTTTCCGCGCTGATCGGGGTGGTGTTCGGCTATTTCCCCGCACGCCGCGCCGCCTCGCTCAACCCGATCGACGCCCTGAGGCACGAATGATCCCATCCCTGCTGTTGCTTGCGCTTCTGCAATCGGTCGCTCCACCGGCCACCGGGCCGGAGATCACCGTCACCGGGCGAACGGAATGCGGGCCGCCCTTCGCCACCCTCTATATCGCGCCGATGGGCGAGCCTTCGCGCACGGACGGCTTCACCGATCCGATGGCGCAATGGTTCGGCCGCGCCGATGCGGACCATGACGGCAAGCTGACCTGGCCCGAGTTCGCGGCGGATGCCGACCGCTTCTTCGACACCATCGATCTCGATCATTCAGGCGAGATCGATCCGCAGGAGATGCAGCATTACGAATATGAGGTCGCGCCCGAGATCAAGCTCTACCAGCCGGGACAGGACCGCCGCGGGCTGAAGGGCAGGGCGCGTCGCCGGGCGCGCGAGGCGGCGAAGGCGCGCGCCGATTATGTCGCGCCCTATGGCGCGGGCGAATATGCCTCGCTCAACATCCCCGAGCCGGTGGCGTCCGCCGATCTCGATCTCAACCGCGGCGTCTCGCGCAAGGAATTCGCGAAGGTGGCGGGGGATCGCTTCGTGCTGCTCGATCCCGATCATCGCGGCTATCTGACGCTCGACACGCTGCCCAAATCGCCCGCTCAGGAGGAAATTGACGCCTGCCGCGCCAAGGCGGAAAAGAAGCGGCGATGAACGAGCAGGCGCAGCCCCGGTTGCTGGTGGTCGACGACGACGCCGAACTGCGCGAGCTGGTCGCCTCCTTCCTGCGCGATCATAACCTGCTGGTCGAGACCGCCGCCGACGCGGACGCGATGGACGTGGCCCTGGCGCGCCGGCGCTTCGATTGCGTCATCCTCGATCTGATGATGCCGGGGGAAGACGGGCTTTCGGTGCTGCGCCGCCTGCGCGCGCGCGATCGCACGCCGGTCATCATGCTTTCGGCGATGAGCGAGGATGTCGACAAGATCGTGGGGCTCGAAGTCGGCGCGGACGATTATCTCGGCAAGCCCTGCAACCCGCGCGAGCTGCTGGCGCGGGTGCGCGCGGTGCTCCGCCGCAGCGGGCGGAACGGAGATCACGGCGCGGCCGCCGGCACGCCGCGACGCCGCTTCGGGGCCTGGTCGCTCGATGTCGTCGAGCGCGTGCTGAACCGCGACGGCTATCCCGCCGCGCCCTTGACCGACGCCGAGTTCCGCGTGCTCACCGCCTTCCTCGATCGGCCGCAGCGCGTGCTCTCGCGCGATACGCTGATCGAGATCGCCAAGGGATCGGACGCCGACGTGTTCGATCGCGCGATCGACGTCACCATCAGCCGATTGCGCAAGAAGCTCGGCCCCGGCGATCCGATCCGCACCATCCGCAACGAAGGCTATATGCTGGCGCTCCGCCCCGAGGAGGGCTGAGGTGGGGACAGGAATAGTCCCACCCGTTCGTGTCGAGCGCAGTCGAGACACCTCTTCGAGCGCAGCCGAGAAGCCTCGGCTCCGCTCGACTGTGCCCCTCGACTTCGCTCGGGGCGAATGGATCGATGGGCGTGGGTATTACGAATCGGACTCTATGTTTCGAAGAGGCGCCGAGCCTTGAGGCGGCTGCGCTATCGCTCGCTGCCGATTTTCTGGCAGACCTTGATCCTGCTGATCGGTGGCTTGATCGTGGCGGAGCTCGTCTCGATCCTGCTCATCTTCTACCTGCCCGCGCCGCGCCCCGATTTCTACACCATGACCGAGATCGTCGAGCGGCTGGCGAGCGACTCCGCGGCGCCTTCGCGGCTCACCGTCCGCCATATCGCCGCGCCGCCCGTGCCTGAGGACAGCGGCATGATCTCCGATCCGGCGATCACCGAGCGGCTGGCCGCCGGGCTTGGCGTGCCGATGAGAGACGTGCGGCTGCTGTTCGAGGCGGACCAGTCCGAAATCTTTCCCTTCACCCGCCGCATCGGCCACGGTGCGGTTCCGATCCGTCACGGCCAGCCCTATTTCTTCAATACCGTCGTCGCGGGCGTGCGCGATCCGCACGGCGGCTGGCGCGTGCTGAGGACGCCGCCGCCCCCGCATATCACCGCCTGGCAGAAGCGCACCTTCATCTGGTTCGGCTTGTCCGCGCTGGCGATGCTGCCGGTCGCCTGGCTGTTCGCGCGGCGGCTGACCCGCCCGATTCGCCGCTTCGCCGAGGCGGTGGAAAGGCTCGACCATGAGGGCGACGCCCCGCCGATGCCGATCGAAGGGCCGGCCGAGCTCCAGCTCACCGGGGCCGCACTCAACGAGATGCAGCAGCGGCTCCAGGCGACATTGCGCGAGCGGACCGCGATGATCGGCGCGATCGCCCACGACCTGCGCACGCCGCTGGCGCGGATCGCCTTCCGCATCGAGGCCGCGCCGCCTTCGATCCGCGAGCCGGTGCAGGCCGATATCGAGCAGATGCGCGCGATGGTGGCGGCGACGATCGGCTTCGTGCGGGGCGGTCCGTCGGTGGCCGAGCGGCGGCCGGTCGATCTCGCCCCGCTGGTCGGCCGCCTCGCCGAGCAGGCGCGCGAGACGGGCTCTCCGGTCGAGCTCGGTGCGGTCGAGCCGGCGGTGGTGAGCGGGGATCGCAGCGCGCTCGAACGGCTGATCCAGAATCTGATCGACAATGCCGTGCAATATGGCGGCGGCGCGCGTTTGAGCGTGCGGCGATGGGCGGAGAGCGCGCGCATCACCGTCGCCGATCGCGGGCCCGGCATTCCGGAACCCGAGCTCGAACGCATGTTCCAGCCTTTCGAGCGGCGCGATCCCTCGCGCAGCCGATCGACCGGCGGCCTCGGCCTCGGTCTCGCCATCGCGCGCGGCATCGCCTCCGCCCACGGCGGCACCGTCCACGCCCGCAACCGGCGGGGCGGCGGCCTCGATGTGACGGTGGAATTGCCGGTCGCGGCTTGACGGCCGCCTCTCTCAACCGGCCCAGAGATGCCGCCCCAGGATCGTCGCGCCGATGCCGATCAGGACGATGCCGCCCATGATCTCGGCCCGTGCGCCGAGATGGGCCGAAGCGTGATGGCCGATCAGAACGCCGATGGCGGCGACGATCATCGTGACGAGCCCGATCACGATGCAGGCGGCGAGGATCGGCATGTGCAGCACGGCGAGGCTCACGCCCACCGCCAGCGCATCGATGCTTGTGGCGAGCGCGGTCAGAATCAGCCGCGCGCCGCCGCTCTTGCGCTCCGCCTCGGCAGGCGCATCGCGCTCGTTCGCCGCCTCCCACAGCATGTGCGCGCCGACCGCCGCCAGCAGGCCGAAGGCGATCCAGTCGCTCGCCGCCATCACCCTTCCCGCGAAGCTGGCGCCGATGGCCCAGCCGATGGCGGGCATCACTGCTTCGGCCGCGCCGAAAACCGCGCCGATGCGGATGGCTTCGGCAGGACGTGGGCGGCGCATCGTCGCGCCTTTGGCGACGGCGGCGGCGAAGGCGTCGACCGAAAGGCCGAGCCCGAGCGCGGGCAGAGTGAGGAGAAGCAAGACGGAAAACCCCCGGGGCCGAGGCGACGGACATGACGCGCCTCCTCCCGGCCCGAAGCGGAGGATGCGGCGTCATGGTCTTGCCGGGCGGATCGGTGATCCGCCGCCTTCGCCACGGGCGCGAGCCCGAGCATGTTGACGAAGGCCCCGCTTGTACGCGGGTGGCTACTCCCCAGGAACAATCCGCCGGTTAGCCGTGTCGCGCGCGCCGATCAACCGCTGTTGCGCAGAGCCGTAGCGATGGCGTTGATCGAAAGCTCGATGCCTTCCCTGATGCGCGGGTCCGTCTCGCCGGCGCGGTGGCGCTTCAGCAGCTCGACCTGGAGGAGATTGAGCGGCTCGATATAGGGCAGGCGCAGCCGGATCGAGGCGTCGAGCGCGGGGTGCTTCTCCAGCAGCCGGGTCTGGCGGGTGACGGTGAGCAGCATGTCGTGCGCGCGCGCCCAGCCGTCCCGGATGCGCCCGAAGATCGCGTCGGCCGCCGCCTTGTCCTCGACCAGCGGCAGATAATGCGCGGCGATTCCCATGTCGGACTTGGCGAGCACCATCTCCATATTGTCGAGTGTGGCGGAAAGGAACGGCCACGCCTCCAGCATCTCGCGCAGCAGGCCGATATCGCCGAACTCCCCGAGCGCATGGCCGACGCCGTACCAGCCGGGCAGCATGATCCGCGTCTGGCTCCACGAGAAGACCCAGGGAATCGCGCGTAGATCCTCGATGCGATCGGACTTGGTGCGGCTGGCCGGGCGCGATCCGATCTTGAGGCCCGAAATCTCCGGCAGCGGCGTGATCTGGCGGAAGAAATGGTTGAAGCCTTCGCTTTCATAGACGAGCGCGCGATAGGCTGTGCGCGCGCTCGCCGAGATCCGCGCCATCGCGGCGGCGAAACGCTCATAATCGGCCTTGCCGAGCGCGCCGGGTTCCAGGCTGGCGAGCAGGGTGGCCGACGCCATCGCCTCCAGATTGGCGCCGGCCGCGTCGCGCGTGCCGTATTTGGCGGCGATCACCTCGCCCTGTTCGGTGATGCGGATGCGGCCCTGCACCGTGCCGGGCGGCTGGGCTAGGATCGCCGCGAAGGCCGATCCGCCGCCGCGCCCCACCGCGCCGCCGCGGCCGTGGAAAAGCTGCATGGCGACGCCCGCCCGCTCGAACACCGGAGCCAGCGCGCGGCTCGCCTGGTGGAGCGACCAGACGGAGGTGAGATATCCGCCGTCCTTGTTCGAATCCGAATAGCCGACCATCACCTCCTGATAGCCGCGCGCGCAGGCCAGCGCGGCGACCTCGGGCAGCGCGAACCATTCGGCCATCACCCGAGGTGCGTTCTCCAGATCCTCGATCGTCTCGAACAGCGGCACCGCCATGATCGCGGCGTGCGGCGCGCCCTCTCCCTCGGCGGCGGGGCGGTAGAGGCCGACTTCCTTGAGCAGCGTGTGGACCTCCAGCATGTCCGACACGCTTTCCGCCATCGAGATGTTGTAAACCCGGATCGATTCCGGCCCGTATATGCGGTGCGCCTCGGCGGCGGCGTGCAGGATGTCGAGTTCGGAGCGGGTCTCGTCCGAATAGTCTCCCCAAGGGCTGGAAAGCGGGCGGGCGTGGGCGAGCTCGCGGCGCAGCAGCGCCACCCGTTCCGCCTCGTCGAGCGCGGCATAGTCCGCCTCGACTCCGGCCGCCTTGAGCAGCTCGGCGATGACGCGCTCGTGGACGGCGGCGTTCTGCCGCATGTCAAGCGTGGCGAGGTGGAAGCCGAAGACCTCGACCGCGCGGATCAGCCGGCCGAGCGCGCCGCTGCTCCGCATCGATCCGTCGCCCGCCTCGCCGAGCGCATGGGCGAGCGTGGCGAGATCGCGGCGCAGCGCCGCCGGATCGGGATAGGCCTCCGCCTCCACCCGCGCGGGCCGCGGCGGCTCGTGGCCGGTAATGGCGCGATAGGTGGCGGCGAGGCGGGCGTAGATGCCGGTCAGCGCCCGCCGATAGGGCTCGTCGCCGCGTGCGCGGCCGGGATCATGGGCGGCGTCGGCCAGCTCGGCGAGCGCATCGCTGACGGGGGCGAGCTCGGTCGAGATCGAAAGCTCCGCGCCGAGATGGTGGATCGCCTCCAGATACCAGCCGATCGCCGCCTCGGCCGATCGCGCCAGCACGAGGCGGAGCGAGTCTGCCGTGACGTTGGGATTGCCGTCGCGATCGCCGCCGATCCAGTTGCCGAGCCGCAGGAAGGAAGGGGTGCGGTGGCCGAGCGCGCGATCCCAGCGCGCGTAGAGCGCGGGCAACGTCGGCAGCAGCACGTCGCGCAAGGTGGCGAGCGCGGTGTCGATCTCGTCGGCGACATAGAGCCGCTCGCGCCGGAGCGCCCGGGTCTGCCACAGGAGAGCGATTTGGCGGGTGATCGCCTCGTCGATCAGATCGCCGTCTTCCGTCTCGGTCGCGCCGCCGTCCTTCAGCGCCATCAGCGCGGCGATGCGGTTGCGGTGATCGATCATGCTCTTGCGCCGCACCTCGGTCGG
>DASSTK010000067.1:0-2576 GCA_035707945.1 Sphingomonas sp. | reverse complement strand
CTCGCGCAGTTCCTCGAAATAAGCGTTATCAGCCGGAGCCGCCTGCGGCGAGACCGCGCCTTCGAGCAGCATTGCACGTAACCTTTGCCGCTCTTCGCAAATCACACCATCTGTTTCCAGTGCCGGTATATCGGATTCGGCCGGTTGCCTGTTCATCGGCATAAATATCCTACCCCTCCGCCCGCCCATGTTCGTCGAAGCGGGCGTCGGTGGGCACGTCGACGGCGGGCTGGGTCACGCCTTCCGCCATGGCGCGGTCGATGTTGAAGACGAAGGCGAGCACGGTCGCCACCGCCATGTAGAGATCCTCGCGGATCATCTGCCCGGCGCGGGTGGTGAAGTAGAGCGCGCGGGTGAGCTGGGGGTAGCTCAGCATCGGCACCCTGGCTTCGGTCGCGAGCGATCGGATCGCCTCCGCCGTCGCGCCGCGCCCGCGCGCCACCACGATCGGCGCCGCATCCTCGCCGGGTCGATAGCGCAGCGCGACGGCGAAGTGGGTCGGGTTGGTGAGCACCACGCTCGCCTCCGCCACCGCCGATCGCGCCGATCGCCGCGCCGCCTCCATCTGGCGGCGACGCACTTCGCCCTTGAGTTCCGGCGAGCCTTCGGTCTGCTTATGCTCCTCCTTCACCTCCTGCTTGGTCATGCGCAGCCGACTCTGGCGGCGGAGGATCTGGGCGGGCACGTCGATGCCGGCGATCACCACGAAGCCCAGCGCCATCACCAGCACCGCGAAGACGAAGCTGTGGCCGACCTCCACCATCGCCGCCTCGATGCCGCCGCGGCCGATGGTGGTGAGCCCGGCGATGCGGGTGGAGAGCAGCCACCAGGCGATCGCGCCCATCACCGCGATCTTGGCGAGCGATTTCAAGAGCTCGATCAGCCCCTGCGCGCCGAAGATGCGCTTCAGGCCCGCGAGCGGGTTGATCCGCTCCCCCTTGAAGGCGATCGCGCCCCAGCGGAAACCGAACGCGCCGAGCAGCGCGGGCGTGCCGATCGCGGCGACCAGCGTGAAGGCGAACAGGATGCCCAGCGGCAGGATGACATGGCCGAGCTGGGCGAAGATCGCTGGGCCGGGCTGGAAATCGGCGATATCGGCGCGATCGAAGCGGAGCGAGCTGCGCACCAGCTCGGCGAGCGCCTCGACCAGCAGCGGCCCGCCGAGCGCGATCCACGCCGCGCCCGTCACCATCACCAGCGCCGCGCCCAGCTCCTTGGACTGGAGGACGTCGCCCTTCTCGGCTGCTTCACGACGCCGTTTGGGGGTGGCGGCTTCGGTCTTCTCGCCGCCGCTTTCGGCCTCGGCCATGTCAGCCGCCTCCCCCGGCGGCGAGCTGCCGCGCAAAATCGAGGCCGTGCTCGATCGAGCGCGCCACCCCGTCCCCGATCGCGGGCGCGGCGAGCGCCATCAGCACCACGCCGGCGAGCAGCGTGGCGGGCAGGCCCACCGAAAACAGGTTCATCGCGGGCGCGCTCCTCGCCAGCATCGCCATCACCACCTGCACCAGGATGAGAGCAAAGCCCACCGGCAGCGCGATCGTCATCCCCGCCGCGAACATATCTCCGCCGAACATGACGACGCCGTGGAGGCTCCCCTCCCCCAGCCAGGCCTGCCCGGGCGGCAGCGCATGATAGCTGTCCACCACGACGCTGGCGAGCGCGAGATGCCCGTTCATGGCGAGGAACAGGAAGGTGCCGAGGATCGAGAGGAACTGGCCGAGCGCGGGGGACGAGCCGCCGGTCTGCGGATCGAACATCTGCGCGAAGCCCAGCCCCATGGCGTTGCCCACCACCTCGCCCGCCATCATCGCCGCCGCGAAGCCGAGCTGCACCGCGAAGCCGATCGCGAGCCCCGCGATCACCTCCCCCGCCACCAGCAGGAACCCGGCGATGGTGGCGAGCCCGTCCGGCGGCAGCTCGAACGGGGTGGCGGCGAGCGCCGGGATGCCGATCGCCAGGCTCAGGATGATGCGCACCTGCACCGGCACATTCTGGGTGCCGAACACCGGCGCCACGAAGAAGGCCGCGCCGGGCCGGATCATCGCCACCAGATACAGCCAGAGCGACGCCTCCAGCCCCGCGAACCCGCCGGGGAACACGCCGCCCACGCCTATGCGACCCTCATCGTCATGCCGGATGTCAGGCTTTCCCGGCAAACCGCAGGTTTGTCGCGGACAGGCCTTGCAGTCCGGAATCCCCCGCGAGGCTTGGCTCCAACCTCCCGGTGGATTCCGGACAGCTCGATTTTGCAGCGGAATCGGCTTCCGGAATGACGGTGCGGGAACGGCACTTTACCGCAACAGATCGGGAATGCGGTTGAACATCTCCCGCGTGAAATCGGCGAGGAGGGTGATGATTGCGCCGCCGAAGATCGCGAGGCAGATGCCGACGATGATGAGCTTGGGCACGAAGGCGAGCGTCTGCTCGTTGATCGAGGTCGCCGCCTGGATCATGCCGAGGATCAGCCCCGCCGCCAGCGCCGGGATCAGGATCGGCGCGGAAGCGAGCGCCAGCACCCACAGCGCCTGCTGCGCCACCGAGATGAAATAATCGGTGTTGGCGACGGGGTCCATCGG
>DASSTK010000066.1:0-3613 GCA_035707945.1 Sphingomonas sp. | reverse complement strand
CCGCTCGATCTCGCCGCCGTCGCCAGGCTGGAGTTCGAGGCGCCGGACGAGGAGCGTTTCCCCGCCATCGCGCTCGCTCGCGCCGCGCTGACCGAGGGCGGCGCGCGTCCGGCGGTGCTCAACGCCGCCAACGAGGCGGCGGTCGCGGCCTTCCTCGCGGGCGCGATCGGCTTTCTCGATATCGCCGCCACGGTCGCGGAGGTTCTGGCGCAATATGAACCACCTGCGCCGCAAAACCTCGCCGACGTCGTGGCGATCGACGCGGAGGCGCGCCACAAGGCTTCGCACGTGATGCGAAGGAGAGCGGCGTGAACATGATCGGCGGTCTGGCGTGGGGTTTGCTCTGGTTCCTGCTGGTCATCGGGCCGCTGATCTTCATCCATGAGCTCGGCCATTATCTCGTCGGCCGCTGGTGCGGTGTGAAGGCGGAGGTGTTCTCGATCGGCTTCGGCCGCGAGATTTTCGGCTGGACGGACAGGCGCGGCACGCGCTGGAAGGTCGCCTGGCTGCCCTTCGGCGGCTATGTCCGCTTCGCCGGAGACATGAACCCGGCGAGCCAGCCCAGCCCCGAATGGCTGGCGCTGCCGCCCGCCGAACGCGCGAAGACCTTTCAGGCCAAGCCCCTCTGGCAGCGCTTCCTGATCGTGCTCGCCGGGCCGGCGGTGAACCTGCTGTTCGCGGTGGCCGTCGTGGCCGGTATCCTGATCGCCTATGGCGAGCCCTACACGCCGCCGATCGTGGCGGGGGTGGAGGCGAACTCGGGTGCGGCCCATGCGGGTTTGAAGCCCGGCGATCGCATCGTGGCGATCAACGGCCATGATATGCCGCGGTTCGAGGATATCGCCCAATATACCTTCTTCCGGCCGGACAGCACGCTCCGCATCCGCATCGAGCGCGACCACCGGCCGATGACCGTCACGGCGCATACGAGCGCCGACGTGATCCGCGATCGCTTCGGCAACACCGCCAAGCGCGGCCTGCTCGGCATATCGCCGGGGGCGGGGGCGATGCGGCCGGTGCCGCTGTTCGATATTCCCGCCCGCTCGGTCGGCTATATCGGCGATGCGATCGGCACGACGGTGACGACGATCCGCCAGATCGTGATGGGCGAGCGATCGGTGAAGGAGATGTCCGGCCCGGTCGGAATCGCCCGGATCGCGGGCGAGCAGGCGACGCTCGGCTGGTTCGCGATCGTGCTGCTGATGGCGGGCATCTCGGTCAATCTCGGGTTCATCAATCTGCTGCCAATCCCGATGCTCGATGGCGGGCATCTGTTGTTCTATGTGGTGGAAGCGGTGCGCCGGCGCCCGGTCGACGAGCATGTTCAGGAGTGGGCGTTTCGATCGGGGCTTGCATTGCTGCTCGGTCTCATGCTCTTCGTGACGATCAACGATCTGGGCTCGGCGGGATTGTGGCAGAGGCTGGCCGGGTTGATCGGCTAGAGACAATCGGGCAGGGGCGATACGCACAGGGATCAGCGACCGTGGGGATTCCCTCGGCCAGCACAAGGGCGGGTTAACGCGTGAGCATGGACAAGAAGCGCAGTCGGATCGCATCCGTCCTGCTGGTCGGCACGATCCTGGGGGGCGGATACGCCGCGCCCGCTATGGCGCAGCGCACCCAGTCTCCCCCGGCGGTGCCGGTGCCGGTGCCGCTGAGTCCGGCCCAGCCGAGCGAGCCCGCGCCGGAACCGGCGACTCCCCAGGAAGTGATCAAGGAGATCAAGGTCACGGGCACCGAGCGCGTCGAGCCCGCGACGGTGCTTTCCTACATCAATCTGCGCGTCGGTGACGTCTATACGCGCGATAAGGGCGATGCGGCGCTCAAGGCGCTCTACGCCACCGAACTGTTCGCCGACGTCAAGATTCGCGACGAGAACGGTCTGATCACCATCGCCGTGCGCGAGAACCCGATCGTCAACCGCGTCGTGCTCGAAGGCAACAAGCGGCTGAAATCGGACAAGATCAGCAAGGAGCTGAAGCTCAATCCGCGCGACATCTTCACCCGTTCCAAGGTGCGCGCCGACGTCGAGAAGATCATCGAACTGTATCGGCGCGAAGGCCGCTACGCCGCCACCGTCGATCCGGAGATGGTGCTGCTCGATCAGAATCGCGTGGACGTGATCTACGAGATCCACGAGGGCGACAAATCCAAGGTCCGCCGCATCAACATCATCGGGAACGAGCATTTCTCGGACGGCGAGCTCAAGGGCCAGATGGCGACCAAGGAGGCGACGCTCCTCCACTTCCTTTCGGGCGGCACCAGCTACGATCCCGATCGCATGGCCTATGACCAGCAGAAGCTCAGGCAATTCTATCTGACGCAGGGCTATGCCGATTTCCGCGTCGTTTCGGCGGTGGCGGAACTGACGCCCGACAAGCGCAACTTCATCATCACCTATGTGATCGAGGAAGGGAAACGCTACAAGTTCGGCGACGTCAACATCGTCAGCGATATCCGCGACGTGAAGCCGAAGGACCTGAAGGTTCTGATCAACTTCAAGAAAGGCGATTGGTACAACGCCAAAAGCGTCGAGGATACCATCGACCTGATGACGAATACGATCGGCGGCATGGGCTATGCCTTCGCCGATATCCAGCCCGAGTTCCATCGCGATCCCAAGACGCTCACGATGGGGATCACCTTCCATCTCCACAAGACTCCGCGCGTCTATGTCGAGCGGATCGACATCAACGGCAACACCACCACGCAGGACAAGGTGATCCGCCGCGAGTTCCGTCTGGCGGAAGGCGACGCCTTCAACGGCTTCCAGGTCAAGCGTTCGCGCGATCGCATCCGCTCGCTGGGCTTCTTCCAGGACAAGCTTGAAATCCAGCAGAAGCCCGGCTCCGCGCCCGACAAGGTGATCCTGGAGACGGACGTTCAGGAAAAGTCGACCGGCCAGCTTCAGGTGTCGGCGGGCTATTCGAGCCTCGAGAAGTTCATCGTCAACCTGTCGATCGAACAGTCCAATTTCCGCGGCAAGGGCCAGACGGTGCGCGCCAGCGCCGATTGGTCGGCCTATTCGAAATCGGTCAGCCTCGGCTTTACCGAGCCTTATCTGTTCGACAAGAATATTGCGCTCGGCTTCGACGTATTTCGGCAGGACTATAAATCCTTCAATTACACAAGCAATCAGGATCGCAACACCACCTACAATCAGGTAAGAACCGGATTCCAGGTGAGAACGGGTATCCCGCTGACGGAATATTGGTCGTTGGCGACGCGTTATACCTTTAGCGTCGACAAGGTGTCGCTCGACAAGAATACCTATTATTACGATCTCAACGGCGACGGGAAACTTGAATGCGATCCCGTTCTGGCCGGCCGCTATCTCTGCGACGCGGTGGGAACCCGCACAACCTCCTCCGTGGGTTACAGCATCGTCTATGATAGTTTGAACAACCGTATCCGCCCGACTGCGGGTCAGCGTTTCGTGTTCAGCCAGGATTTCGCCGGCGCCGGCGGCAGCGTCAAATACGTCAAAACGACCGCGACAGCCGACAAATACAAGGACCTCGGCAGCGGTTTCGTCCTGAACGGGCATATAGAGGGCGGCTACATCTTCCCCTACGGGAAGAAGCGCTATGACGATCAAGGCAATGAGGTTGAC
>DASSTK010000065.1:0-12142 GCA_035707945.1 Sphingomonas sp. | reverse complement strand
CCGGGCGGGCGCCCGGCGCAGAACGGTGTCGCTGCGCTTCTTCGGGGAGGACGCGATCTACCGCCCGCTGCCCAGCGACGGGGTGGAAAGCATCGGCATCGAGGGCGAGACGATCTGGAAAAGGCTCCGCCATGAGTTGGCTGCGGGCGATCCGCTCCACAAGGGCGGCCTCCTCAAGCTGCGAACCGGGAAGGTGTCGGCATGACGGAAATAGAGCGACTGGCCGCGATCGAGGCGATCAAGCAATTGAAGGCGCGCTATTTCCGCGCGCTGGATTGCAAGGACATGGCCGCCTACGCCGCCGTCTTCACGCCGGAGGCCCGCATCGACGTGCGCGGCTCCGTCACCGGCGATGAGCAGGACGACCAGCCCGCCATCGCCGATTTCGACGAAGACGCGGTGATCGTCGGCGGCGCGGCGATGGCCGCTTTCGTCGAGCGCATCGCCGCCGATATCGTCACCGCGCATCACGGCCACACCCCTGAGATCGAAATCCTCGGCGACGATCATGCCCGCGGCGTCTGGGCGTTCGAAGACCGGCTCTGGTTCCCTGAATCCGCCCCTCACCGTCTGCTCCACGGTTTCGGCCATTATCATGAAACCTATCGTCGGCACTCCGGCATCTGGCTGATCGACAGCATGACGATCACGCGCCTGCGTGTGAACGTCCATTGATGCAGGCTCTCTCGCGCGGCTGGACCCGGATGTGCGGTCAACCAACGATATTTATCTGATCTGCGGCAGCGTCTTGCTCAAAAGCTATATGTCACGCCCAGATAGAAGCGGCGGCCGAACAACTCGTAGCGGCCGGGCACCTGCGGCGACGCGAAATAGGTGGTGAAGGGATCGTTGGTCAGGTTGTTGGCCTGGAACTGCACCTGCAGGCCGTTCAGCGCCGAGCCTTTCGGGAAGGTGTAGGACATCTCGTAATCGACCGTGTTCGACGGCCCGTTGTGGACGAGCAGGGCATTGCCCGCGATCACCGTCGCATAGGCGTCGCGGTGCTGGTAGGCGACCCGCGCCTCGAAGCCGCCCTTGTTGTAGAAGACGGACGCGTTGGCGACCTTCTTCGAAAGGCCGGGGAGCGCGATCGTGCCGATGTCATTGCCCATCTGGGCGAATTTGATGCTGCTGTCGGTATAGGAGAAGTTGGCGTAAACGCCGAGCCCGTCCAGCGGCTTGGGCAGGAAGCTGAAGACCTGCTGATAGCTGACCTCGACTCCCTTGATATCGCCGCCATTGCCGTTGACCGGCATCTGGAAGGTGCCCTGCTCCTGCGTCACCGTGCCGTCGGCCTGAGTGACGGTGAAGCTGGTGGGGACGACCTGGGTGGCGATGTAGGTGTCGAGCTTCTTGTAGAAGAGCGCCAGCGTCAGCGCGGTATCCTTGTTGAAGTAGTTCTCGAAGGTCAGATCGACCTGATCGGCCTTGAACGGCCTCAGATAGGGGTTGCCGCCGTAAGCCGCGGGCGCGCCGTAGGTGTAGAGCTGCTTGCCCGGATTGAGATAGTCGAGCGGCGCGCGCGCGATCGCCTTGGAAAGCGCCAGCCGGAACTGCTGGTGGGCGTTCAGCTTCCACGTCGCGTTGAAATTCGGCAGCACGTCGGTGAAGTTGTTGTGGTAGGAAACCGGCGTGACGACATCGAGATAATTGGTGTCCGCGCCTTCGCGGACGGAGTTGCCGAGCGAAGTCTCCTCGGTCCGCACGACGCGTATGCCGGCGTTGCCGGTCAGATCGCCGCCCAGAAAAGGCCCGGCGAAATCCGCCTGGACATAACCGGAATAGGTCCGCTCCTTCACCACCCAGCTCGCGCCCTTGTCCGTCGCGCTCTCGGTCGGATCGAGGCCGAGCGACTGGACATAGCCCCACTTGATCGACTCCGTGTCGGGATAACCGAACTGATCCCAGTGGACCGGATCGTTGAGATACTGGTCCGGCACGGGCTGCAGAGGAGGCGTGATGGTCTGCGTGCGCTGCGTATAGGATTTGCGACGGTCCGTGTAGCGCAAGCCGGCCCGGATGTGGGTGATCACACCGCTATCGGCCGCGTAATCGACATCGCCCTTGAGCGAAAGCAACCTGTCCGTCGTGATCGGCGCGCCGCCGCCGTTCGAAGGGATCTGCACGGATGTGACCAGGTTGGTGTTCGGATCGGCCAAATCATAGCCGTTGAACTTGAAGATCGGCGCACCGCCTGGGTTGGACTGGAAAGAAACCGTCTTGCTCGGATCGTTGACGATCAGCGTCGGCGTGCCGCTGCTGATGTCGAAAGGCTGGGTAATGACGTTGACGTACAGGGCGTCCCGCTTCGTCGTGGAGTAACCGATGTCGCCGTCGATGCGCCAATGGTCGTCCTGGTAAGCGCCGTTCAGGCCGCCGGCGTAGAGATTGTCGGTAAAGCGGTAGAACTGATTCGCCGCCTGAACACGAATGCCATAATCATAATAGTTATAGGCGGTGGCCCCCGTCGCCGTATCGCCCACGGTGGTTATATCTGAAAACACGTTGCCGTAAGGGAGCTGGTCCACGACGGGGCCGCGCTGGGCTTCCTTGTAATGCAGGTTGGCCCACATGAAATCGCCGACGAACTCCCAATGCTCGTCAGGCTTCCACTGCACGGTGCTGAGCACTGCGTTGCGCTTGTCCTCCCCGGAACGCAGCGAGGCGCCGAAGCCATAAGGGATATTATCGTTATAGGTGCCGTTTCCGTTCAGATCCTGATATGAATTGGTCGATCCATAGATGTCGGAGCGGGCGGTGGCTTCCGGCTCGTATCGCGCGGAATAGCCCACCGCGACGCCGAGCGTATCGTCGAGGAACTTGCCGATATAGGACACGCCGCCGATGAACCCCACCTTCTTGGCGCCGGGAACATGGCTCGCCTCTTCGTTGTAGGAAGTCTTGAGATTGATCAGGAAGCGGCTTTTCGGGGCGTCCAGGGGACGGACGGTCTGCAGGTTGATCTGTCCCGCGATCGCGCCTTCCACATTGGAGGCCTGCGGCGACTTGTAAACATAGGCCCCGGTGATGAGCTCGGCCGGGAAGGTTTCATACCGCACATTGCGATTGGCTTCGGCCGTCACGATCTCGCGCCCGTTGAGCAGCGTGTTCACCAGTTCGGGCCCCATGCCGCGGATCGAGATGGAGGTGACGTTGCCCCGATCGCGATTGGTGGCGAGGCCGGGCAGACGCCCGAGCGCCTCGCCGATGCTCGCATCGGGCAGCTTGCCGATGTCTTCCGACGAGAGCACCTCGACGACCTGCGGCGCGTCCTTCTTCTTCTCGATCGCCGTGCGCAGGCTCTGGCGGATGCCGGTCACGACGATCTGTCCGCCGCTCGCGTTCTCCGAAGTATTTGTCGATACGCTCGCCTCACCGGATTTGGTCGTCTTCCTGGAGGTGGTCTGAGCGCTGTTCGCCTGATCCTGCTCCGTCCCGCTCCGGGCATGAGCGGGAGATATCGCGACGGCAAGAGCCGTCGAAGCCATCAACCAGAGATGAAGCCGCATATTCCCCTCCACGACGATTCTATTTTCACGCAACATGCTATTTATATTACCAATAGCTGTCAACGCCGATGTGGCCATTGGGAGGCGCGACGACCTCGCTCCGACAAACGGAAACGCCTCTTTCTCCCCGGCAAAGTTCAGCCGATATGCGGGGCGGAAGCCTCGAGCGGCAGCGCGCGAGGCCGGGCGCGATGACAGTAAATCGCGAAGAAGAGGACATAGGCGTAGCAGAGCAGCGGCACGAGGAAGGACGCGCGCACGCCATAGGCGTCCGCGGCTATCCCCTGCGCCATCGGCACCACCGCCGCGCCGACGATCGCCATGATCAGCAGCGCCGATCCACGCGCGGTGAGCGCGCCCAGCCCTTCGATCGAAAGCGTGAAGACGGTGGGAAACATGATCGAGTTGGTGAAGCCCAGCATCACGATCGTGCCCAGCGCCAGCCAGCCGCCGCTGGCGATGGAAGTGGACAGCAGCAGGCTGCCGGCCACCACCACCCCGCCCAGCACCAGCGCGGGCGATATGCGCCGCATCGCCGCCGATCCGAGCAGCCGGCCCAGCATGGCGAGCCCCCAGAAGACGCTCACATAATAGGCGCCGGTCGCATGCGAGAAGCCGGCCACGTCGGAAAGCGACAGATAATTGATCAGGAAGCTGCCGATCGAGATCTCCGCGCCGACCTCGAAGAACAAAGCGCCCAGCCCGAAGATCAGCCTGGGGTGCTGGCGCAGGCTGTCGCCGCCCTTGTCGTGCGAGGTCGCCGGAGCCGTCGCGGCGGGGAGCCGGCAGAGGAAGATGAAGAGCGCCAGCAGGCCGAGCGCCACCGCGATGCCGGCATAAGGCCCCTTGACCACGGCGGCGTCCCGCATCCGGGCCGCCGCGGTTTCCACTATCACGCTGCCGCCGCCTCTTGTTCCCGCCACGCTGTGGGAGAGGATGAGCAGGCCGCCGAAAATGGGCGCCAGCGTGGTTCCGAGCGAATTGAACGCCTGCACCAGGTTGAGCCGGCTCGACGCGGTTCTCGGCGCGCCGAGCAAGGCGACATAAGGATTGGCGGCGACCTGAAGCAGCGTGATTCCGGAAGCGAGCACGAACAGCGCACCCAGAAACATGCCGTAGGACGCCGCTCTCGCGGCCGGCAGAAACAGCAACGCCCCCGCCGCCGTGGTCAGCAGCCCGATGACGATGCCGTTGCGATAACCGCTGCGGCCGAGCAGCCAGGCCCCGGGCAGCGACATGATGAAATAGGCCGAGAAGAAGGTGAACTGGATCAGCATCACCTCGGTGTAGCTGAGCACGAATGCCGACTTGAGGTGCGGGACCAGCACGTCGTTGAGGGCGGTGACGAACCCCCACATGAAGAACACGCTTGCGAGCGCCGCCAGCGCGCCCGGATATTCCGCTCCTTCGGCTCCGGTCGTCGGCGTCGGGGTGATCGGATGCATGGCGGCCATTTTTCTCTCCTCCCGCGCGCGCTTGTCGCATCGGCTCAGCGCGCGATCCGGAGATCGAGCCGGTATTGGGGGATGACCGAGACCGACCGCAGAGTGGCGACCTGCGCATCGGCGGCGAGCTTCGGCCGCAGGGCATTATCGATATAGACGGGCGCGTCGCCACGCAGCGGAAGGATGGTCAGCGTCAGGGGATTTGCGAGCGCATCGCGATGTTCGGAAAGTCCCGCTTCCCACACCCGGCCGTCATAGAAACGGTCGTCGAGCAGCTTCGGCCCCGCGAAAAGCCGTGCGACATCGCCCGTCCAGTCGATCTTCAGGAAAGCATCGTCCAACCCGTCGAGCGCATGTTTGGGCAGTTCGATCGACCAGCCGGCGCTTTGGCCGAACACCTCCGGATAGGGTTCGACCGCGCCTCCGGCGGGGCCGCCCACGCGGATCGGCGGCGCCTTGCTGGGGGCGCGCAGGGGCGTCCAGCGCACCGGAATATCGCGCGCGGGAACGGTCGCCAGATAGCGCGTGAACAGCCCTTCTCGCCCCTCTTTCCGAACCTTTGCGCCTGCTGTGGCAAGGCCTTTCTCCGGCGCAGGATAGAGCGCGAAACGGAAAGCGGGCTCACCGCGCGACAGGAGCGAAAGGACTCCCTTGCCGGCCGCGACATCGCGATCGGTGAGCAGCAGCCGAGATCGGCCGCCGAGTTCGATACGGCTGAGACGACGGGTTTCGACGGAGGTCAGGATGAGCAGAGTCACGATCCGGCCGTCCGTCGCGGTCAGCCGGATCGTGCAGCCCGTTCCGGGGCGAAGATGATCGATGACGCGCGCACCGCCCGCCGCCACATGCTGCGCGGCCGAGGTGTCGATCGAACGGGCGCCGCTGACCTGTAGGCTGACCGGAATGCCGTCCTGCGCCTCGAGGACAAGAAGCTGGCCCTCGGATGTTTCCATCCGCGTCACCGGCTGCGCGGTTGCCCAATCCAGGCGCACGCCGCCAAGATCCAGCGCGACGGGCCAGATGAAATAGCTGTCCGGCGGGATCGTCACCGGCGCTTCGGGAAAGCGGACCGTCCGGTTGGCGAGACGCACCGTGAACTGCGTGTCCGGCTGCGGCGGCATCCGATATTGGCGGACGTGATTGTTGACGAACACGAAAGCCGAATGGCCGTCGCTGCGGACTGAAGCCCGCAAGGTCTTCAGATCGCCGGCGCCCTTGGGCAGCAGGTCCGGGCGGCGGACCGTCATCGGCGCGAGCAGCGCGCCGAAGCTCTCCAGGAACAGGTGAAAGGGCCTGATATAGCCGAGCACCGGGTTGGCCTGGCCATATTCGCCGAAGGGAGCCTGGAAATCATAATCGATGATCGGCAGATCATTATAGCCGCCGATCGCGGTCGATTCCTGGAGCGTGGCGCCTTCGATCAGGTTCCGCCCGCCATGATACATATAGTAGCCGTAGAGATTGACGCCCGAGCCGAGTTCGACCGGCAGCATCGCCGCGATATCATCGGGCGCGATCACGGGGCGGCGGCGATACATGGTCGGCACGCCGCCGCCGAACTCGGCGCCCAGGAACGGCGTATGGGGGATATCGGCGTCGGCGTCCCCTGCTCCCTGCGCAGAGGTCTGCGCGCCGAGCGCCCCGCCCGAGACGCGACTGTCGAAGCGGAAGGCATAGACTTCCTGCGGCGGTAACCTTGTGTCGGTCTGCCCCCAGGGCTGATCCGGATAGCCGCCGAACACCGGCGTCACCTCGCGGCGCGGATAGACGGCGCCGTCCCATCCGGTGACGGTGTAGAGCGGCACGTCGAAGCCCAACCGCAGCGCCATCCGCTTCAGCGCATCGATATAGGCGCGCCCCTGCCCCGGCCCTGCGACGTTATATTCGTTGGCGAGCTGTATCCCGATGATCGGCCCGCCATCCTTCCACAGCAGGCCCTTCACCTGCCCGGCGATCTCACGCCAATAGCGTTCGACATAATGAAGGAAGATCGGATCGGTGCTGCGCGTGCGCGCCTGTCGCACCACCCAATCGGGTATCCCTCCGTGGCGCACCTCGCCATGCGCCCAGGGGCCGAGCCGCAGCAGAACCTTGAGCCCGTGGCGTTGCGCGAGCTCGATGAAGCGGCGGATGTCGCGATTTCCGGTGAAATCGAAATGTCCCGGCGTTTCCTCATGATAATTCCAGAACATGTAGGTGGCGACGATATCCACCCCCGAGGCCTTGATCTTGGCGAGCTCCTCATCCCAGCGCGCTTCGGGAATGCGGACGAAATGCGCTTCGCCCATGACGGGCAGCCAGGGCTTGCCGTCGAAGGTGAGATAGCGGCTGTTGACCCCGATCCGATCGCCCGACGGCGCAACCGCCGTCCCCAGCTTCAGATAGCCGGTCTCGGGCGGAGGAGGGACCTTGCTCGCATCGAAGCGCATCGGCGCGGCCGATGCGCCCGTGGCGATCAGGGCCATGCCCGCGATGATGACCCGCAGCCTCATCCACCCTCTCCTTATTCTCACGATATGTATTATAAATCGTGACAGAGGGTGCAAGCGAAACTTTCAGGCGGAGGAATGTCCTCCTGCGGTGAGCAGCAGGTCGAGCGCGCCCTGGATGAGGGACATCATCTGGTGCGAGGCGGCTTCGGGGTTTCCGGAGAGAATGCAGTCGAGCACGTCGCGATGCTCCTCCGCGCTTGCCCTCGGCACGCCCTTATAGGCGTTGGTGCGGCGGATGCTGAACCGCAGCGTCGCTTCGGTGAGATCGGTGAGTTGGGAGAAGAAGCGGTTGTTGCTGGCCTGCAGAACCGCGACATGGAAGGCGATATCGGAATCGAGCGCGTCATCCTCGCCGCGTTCCGCCGCCTCCATCCGGCGTATCGCATCGATCATCGCCGCGCGTTGGGCCTGGGTCGCACTCCGCGCGGCGAGCGCCGCCGCCCTCGGCTCGATCGCGAGGCGGACATTGGTGAAGTCGATCAGCAGCTCGATCGAGAATTTGCGCTGCAGAAGCCATTTCAGCACCTCGGGATCGAGCAGATTCCATTTCGCCTCGGGCTGGACACGGGTTCCCTGCCGGGGGCGCGCCGTCAGCAGCCCCTTGGCGGTCAGCATCTTGACGGCTTCCCGCAGCACCGTCCGGCTCGCGCCATATTGCACGCAAAGCTCTGCCTCCTTCGGGAAAGGATCCCCGTGGCGATAGTCTCCGGTGACGATGGCGCGTCCGAGATCGGCCACGATGCTGCGCGTCAGATTATGGCCGTCCATGTCCGGCGCGGAAGGGCCGTTCTTCATCGAACCCGGCGTCGCTGCTTTCATGGCGTTGCGCAAGATGCTCATCCTTTGCCGCCGCCGGGCCTGGCCGGCGGGAAACCTGCTCCAAGCATAAGCGAGGCGCGCCGCCCTATCCAGCGGCTAAAAAGTAATATAAATGTTGACAGGGTTAGGTGGTCAAATCTACGCCACATGAGCCTGGCCCCACAGGGGCGATGCGCTAGAGGTGACGATGCCGAGCGAAATCCGCATTATCGAAAGCTTCATCGTGCCCCCGCGCTGGGTGTTCGTGCGCGTGGAAACCTCGGACGGCCTCGTCGGCTGGGGCGAAGCCAGCCTGGAGAGCCATGCCGAGGCGGTGGTCGGGGAACTGGAGCATGTTCGGGATCGGCTGATCGGCTGCGATGCCGAACGCATCGAGGACGCCTGGCAGACGCTTCACCGGCTGGGCTTCTATCGGGGAGGCCCCGTGCGCATGTCCGCGATCTCCGGGATCGATCAGGCGCTGTGGGATATCAAGGGGCGACGACTGGGCGTTCCGATCTGGCAGTTGCTGGGCGGACGCGTGCGCGATCGCATCGACGTCTATGCCTGGATCGGCGGTGATCGCCCGCACGATGTCGCCGCGGCCGCGGCCGAACGCAAGGCGCAGGGTTTCCGCGCGATCAAGATGAACGGCACCGGCGAGATCGGCTGGCTGGACAGCGCGCGCGCGCTCGACGACGCGGTCGAACGGATGCGCCTCGTCCGTGAAGCGGGCATGGACGCCGGAATCGATTTCCACGGCCGGATCCACAAGGCGATGGCGCGCCGCTTCGTGCGGGCGCTCGAGCCGCTGAGCCCCTTGTTCATCGAGGAGCCGCTGCTCTCGGAGCATCCCGAGGCGATCGCGCAGATCGCCAACCAGACCTCGATTCCGATCGCGCTCGGTGAGCGTCTCTATTCGCGTTGGGATTACAAGCGGCTGTTCGAGCTGGCCGCCGTCGACATCATTCAGCCCGATGTCGCCCACGCCGGCGGCATCTCAGAGGTTCGCCGCATCGCCGCGATGGCGGAGGCCTATGATGTCGCGCTCGCCCCCCATTGCCCACTCGGCCCGCTCGCGCTCGCCGCCTGCTTCCAGATCGCCGCGTCGACGCCCAATTTCGTGATCCAGGAAATGTCGCTCGGCATGCACTACAACAGCGCCGACGCGGACCTGCTGACCTATTGCGCCGACGGCGCGCCCTTTGAGGTGAGCGACGGGGCTGTCGCGGTGCCGGAGGGGCCGGGGCTCGGCGTCACCATCGACGAGGCCCGCGTGCGCGAGGCGGCGAAGGACGGCCATCGCTGGCGCAACCCGGTATGGCGCGGCCCCGACGCCAGCCTGCGGGAATGGTGAGCATGGCGCGCTTCTCGGGCAAAGGCGTGATCGTCACCGGCGGGCTGGGCGGCATCGGCCGCGCCGTCGCTCGCCGCTTCGCCGCCGAAGGCGCCGCTCTGATGCTGATCGATCTGGCGGACGAGGACGGCGGATCGCGCGCAGAGCTGTCCGGATCGGGGGCGAGCGAGGTTCTGTATCAGCCCTGCGACGTATCGGATGAGCAGGCCGTGGTCGCCGCCGCGGAACGTGCCGCCCGGCGCTTCGGTTCGCTCGACGTGATCGTGAATGTCGCCGGGGCGATGATCTATCGCCCGATCGAGGAGCTTACCGGCGCGGACTGGCAGAGGCTGATCAGCGTCAATTTTCTCGGTGCGGCCTATCTCACCGGCGCGGGCTTCCGGCTGATGAACGGGGGCGGCGCGATCGTGAACATCGCCTCGGTTCACGCCCTCCAGACGTCGCCCCAGGTCGCGCCCTATGCCGCGGCCAAAGCGGCGCTGACGAGCTTGACCCGATCCGCCGCGATCGAAGGACGGAGCCGCGGCATCCGCGCCAATGCGATCCTTCCCGGCGCGATCGACACCGCCATGCTCCGGGCGAGCCCGAATGTCGCCTCCGGCGTCGAGGTGTTCGAGCCGGGCGACGTCGGCCGGCCCGAGGACGTCGCCGCCGCTGCGCTGTTCCTCGCATCCGATGACGCGCGATTCATCACCGGCGAATGTCTGCGCGTGGACGGCGGCCGCCTTGCCCGGCTCTGATCCGGTCATCGTCGACAGGCGCTCGCTGCTGGCCACGGCCGCCGCCCTTCCTTTCGCCGCCGCATTTCCAGGGGCGGCGGCGGGAGCGGAATTGATCGGGGGAGGACGGCTGCTCGGCTTCGGCGTGAATTACGGGCTGGCCTCCGCCTCCGCCTATCGCTTCCTCAAGGCCAGCGGCGCTTCGCCCGAGGCGACGATCGCCACCGATCTCGATCACCTGCGCCGGCTCGGCCTCGACGGTCTGCGGCTGTGCTTCTGGGGCGATTGGGAGAACAGCGACGCCGCCGGCAACCTGATCGACAATGAGCATCTGCGGTTGCTGGAGCGCATCGTCGCCGAAGCCGAAGCGCGCCGGATCGCCATCCTGCTTTCGCCGATCGCCACCTATGACGCAGACTGGCCGGACGCGCTGGGGAGGCCGCGCGCCGGCCTGTCCAGCGCCTACGACAAGTCGGTGTTCGAAAGCGATCCGGCCGCGATCCGCGCGCAGTGCAATTATCTTGGCCAGCTGATGCGGCACAAGAGCCGCGTCACCGGCCGCGCTATCGCCGACGAGCCCGCGATCATCGCGGTGGAGCCGGTCAACGAACCCGTGCACCACCCCAAGGATCGGGAGGGATCGATCCGCTATATCGGGATGCTCGCCTCCGCCTTGCGCGCCGGCGGGTGGCGGGGGCCGGTCGTCTGGAATGCCAGCCAGGACATGGCGATCGCCGACGTGATCGCGGCCGCCGACGTCCAGGGCGCGACCTTCGCCTGGTATCCGACGGGTTTGCAGAACGGCCACGCGATGGGCGGCAACCAGCTTCTGCTCGTCCAGCATTATCCCGAGCTCGACGATCCGCGCCTCTCGAACCGGGCGAAGCTCGTTTATGAGTTCGACGCCGCCGACAGCATGAAAACCTATATGTATCCGGCGATGGCGCGCGCGTTCCGGGCGGGTGGGGCCGGCTTCGCGGCCGCGTTCAGCTACGATCCGTTGCCGATCGCGTCCGGCAATCTCGAGTTCAACGATCATTTCCTGAATCTCGTCCACACGCCCGCCAAGGCGATCAGCCTGATGATCGCCGGCGAAGCGTTCCGGCGCGTGACGCCCGGCGCGCGCTTCGGGCCCTATCCTGAAGATTGCGCCTTCGCGGGCGTGCGGCTCGACGATGCCGCCGATCTCGCCGAGTTGATCGACGTGGAGACCTATTTCCACACCGCCGACACCCGCACGCCCCCGCCCCGCCCGGAGCGGCTGCGGCGGGTGGCGGGGTGCGGCTCCTCGCCCGTCGCGCGTTATCGCGGCCTGGGCGCCTATTTCCTCGACCAGCTCGCGCCGGGCGCGTGGCGGCTCGAACTCTATCCCGACGCGATCCTGGTTTCCGATCCTTTCGATCAGCCGGGCCCGAGCCGCCGCCACACGCGCATCGTCAGCGCGCCGCGTCTTCTGGCGCTCGCCTTGCCCGATCTAGGCTTCGCGTTCGTCGTGAGCGGGCCGAAGGGCGAGCGGTTCGGCGACGCGCGCGACGGCGAGGTGACGCTTTCTCCCGGCGTCTATCTGCTCCGCCGATCGAAGGCTGTTTCCGCGCCATCGATCGACACGACACACTTCCATGCCCCCGCCGGCGAGCAATTCGACCCGATCATCCTGCACCAGCCGGTCGAGCGGCTCGTGGCGGGCGAGCCTTGGCGGGTCCATGCCCGCATCGCCCATGCGGAAGCATCGATTGAGGCGGCGCTCTGGGTCCGGCGCGACGGCCGCTTCTCCCGGCATGTCCTGAGACCGGGCCCTACGGACTTCGATTTCGTCGCGACA
>DASSTK010000064.1:0-2010 GCA_035707945.1 Sphingomonas sp. | reverse complement strand
GGGAGCATGACCGATCGAGATTCGAGGTCCGCGCCTATGATTTCAGCCCGGTAGGGGGAGATGAAGGACTGCGCAGGATCGGCGATCAGGTGGATGCGTTCATCGATATCCGCCGCATGACCGATCGCGATGCGGTGGATCTCATCCGAAGCCATGATCTCGACATCGCGATCGATCTGAAAGGCTATACCAAGGATTGCCGCGCCCAGATCTTCGCGGAGCGGATCGCGCCGGTCCAGATCAGCTATCTCGGTTATCCGGGCTCGCTGGGCGCGGATTTCATGGATTATCTCATAGCCGATCCGGTGGTCGTGCCCGCCGGGGACGAGCGCTATTACAGCGAGCGGATCATCCGGCTGCCCGGCAGCTATCAACCGAATGACGATCGCCGCCCGATCGCGGACCGCATCGAGGATCGGGCGAGCCTGGGCCTGCCCGAGAACGGCTTCGTCTTCTGCTGCTTCAACCAGGGCTACAAGATCGGCCCGCGCGAGTTCGACATCTGGATGCGGCTGCTGCGCGAGGTCAAAGGCAGCGTGCTCTGGCTGCTGCATTGCGGCGAGACGGCCGAGGCCAATCTGCGCAAGGAGGCGGCGGCGCGGGGCGTCGATCCGGCGAGGCTGGTCTTCGCCGCGAAGCTTCCCCACGCCGAGCATCTCGCGCGGCATCGCCATGCCGATCTCTTCCTCGACACCTTCGCCGTGAACGCGCACACGACCGCCAGCGACGCCCTGTGGGGCGGCTTGCCGGTGCTGACGCTCGCGGGGAAGCAGTTCGCCGCGCGCGTCGCGGCCAGCCTGGTGACGGCGGTGGGCCTGCCGGATCTGGTCGCTTCCTCGGAAGAGGATTACGCCCGGACGGCGATGGAGTTCGCGCTGTCGCCGGAACGGCTGGCGGCGATCCGGACGCGGCTGGCGGAGAACCGGCTCTCCCATCCGCTCTTCGACACCGCTCGCTATGCGCGGCACATCGAGGCGGCCTTCGAAGCCGCCCACCGGCGGCGTCTGGAAGGTTTGGCGCCGGATCATATCACGATCGGCTGACGCCGGCGGAAGCCGGTTCGGACGAGGCTTCCTCAGGGGCGGGGCGGCGCGCGATCCAGCCGCGCCTCGATGCGGTCCAGCCTCGTCGAGATTTCGGAGAAGCCGTTGCGGGTCGCGCCGTCCAGCGCGCTCACGCCGCTGGGCTCGCGACCGGCAAGCGCGATCTTCATCAGATCGAGCTCATGCCGGATGTCGGCGACCGTCGCCGGCTTGCCGGAAGGCGCGGCGCTCGCAAAATGTCGGGCGGCGGCATCGAGCCTGCTGCTAGCGCCGTCCAGCCGCGCCACCAGCTCCGGCACGCGCCGCAGCATCGCCCGTTCCTCGTGCGCCTGCCGACGATCTGCTTCGGCGTGGGCGAGGGTCCGCCCGACCATGATCAGGGCGCCCAGCGACAGCAGGCTCGTCACAAGCGCCAGCGCCACCACCGCCAGCAGCAGGGGATGCGGTTTGGAGCCGGCCGGCGCGGAAACCTGCGGCGGGAAAGGCGCAGGCGCGCCGGCCGGCTCCTCCGCGGCGGCCTGCGGCGCGGCCGTGGACGACTCTTCGGCGGGAACCGGCGCATCGATCGGAGCCGGCCGGGGCGCAGCTTCCCCGGCGCGCCCGCTCTTGCGTCGCGAAGCGCGACGCGGCGGCGGGGCGGCGGCGGGCTCGTCGAACACCAGTTCCCTGTCGCTGTCTTCGGCCAGGAACTCCGGAAGGGCGGTCTGATCGTCGGTCATGGCGTGAATTCCGTTTCGAAGGATCGTCTTTGAAACGCGAATGGCCTCCGGCGCGGGGAGCGTTTGCGCCGGAGGCCACCAGCCTCAATTCAAAATACGCCGAGGCTTTACTGGAGGAGCTTCAGCACGCCCTGCTGCGACTGGTTCGCCTGGGCGAGCATCGCGGTGGAAGCCTGCGAAAGGATCTGGGCCTTGGCGAGGTTGGTCGTCTCGGCCGAGAAATCCGCATCCTCGATGCGGCTGCGGGC
>DASSTK010000063.1:0-6248 GCA_035707945.1 Sphingomonas sp. | reverse complement strand
CCCTCCACCAGCCTTCGGCTGGTCCCCCTCCCCCCGCTTCGCGCGGGGAGGATCTTTGGGCGCGGCGCGCCGCCTGGCCCAGTCGTCATAGCCCCCGGCCACGATATCCACCTTGCCCGATCCGTCGAGGCCGAGCGTGATCGTCACGGTGCGATCGAGGAAATCGCGGTCGTGGCTGACCAGCAGCACGGTGCCGTCATAATCGGCGATCACTTCCTGGAGGAGATCGAGCGTCTCCATGTCGAGATCGTTGGTCGGCTCGTCGAGCACCAGCAGGTTGGATCGCCTCGCGAACTCGCGCGCCAGCAGCAGGCGCGAGCGCTCGCCGCCCGAAAGCGCGCCGACCGCCGCGTCCGCCAGATCGGGATCGAACAGGAACTCCTTGAGATAGCCCTTGATGTGCTTCTTGGCGCCTCGCACCTCGATCCAGTCGCCGCCGTCCGCCAGCACGTCACGCACCCGCTTTTCGGGCGAGAGCAGGCTGCGCTGCTGATCGATGATCACGCCGTCGAGGGTTTTGGCGAGCGTCACCGCGCCCTCGTCGGGCGCGATCTCGCCGGTCAGCAGCTTGAGCAAGGTCGTCTTGCCCGCGCCGTTCGCGCCGACGATGCCGATCCGATCCCCGCGCTGGATGCGCAAGGTGAAGTCCCGAACGATGGTGCGGTCTCCGTAACGCTTGGTCACATGCTCGGCGTTGATGACGCTCTTGGTGCGCACCTCGTCATTTTCGAGGCCGAGCTTCGCCGCGCCGGTCGGCCCCAGCATGGCGGCGCGGGCGGCGCGCATCCGGTTGAGCTTCTCCAGCCGGCCCTGGTTGCGCCGCCGCCGCGCGGTGACGCCGCGCTGAAGCCAGTGCAGCTCCAGCTTCAGCTTGGCGTCGAGCTTTTCCGCCTGGCGCGCCTCCTCGGCATAGACCGCCTCGGTCCACGCCTCGAAGCCGCCATAGCCGATCTCGTTGCGACGGAGCTGGCCGCGATCGAGCCACAGCGTCTGGCGGGTGAGGCGGGTCAGGAAGGTGCGGTCATGGCTGATGACGATGAACGCGCCGGTGTAGCGGCCGAGCCAATCCTCCAGCCATTCGATCGCGCCGAGATCGAGATGGTTGGTCGGCTCGTCGAGCAGCAGCACATCCGGGTTCTGCGCCAGCGCGCGGGCGATCGCGGCGCGGCGACGCTCGCCCCCGCTCGCGGTCGCCGCCGCGCGGCCCATGTCGATGCCGAGCTGGTCCGCGATCGCCGCCACCTCATGCCGCTCCGGCGCGTCCGACCCGGAGAGCGCGAAGTCCATCAGCGTGGCGAAGCGGGTCAGGTCCGGCTCCTGCTCCAGCAGCACGACGCGCGTGCCGGGCACGATGGTGCGGCGGCCCTCGTCCACCTCGATGCGGCCGGCGATCGCCTTGAACAGGGTGGTCTTGCCCGCGCCGTTGCGGCCGATCAGCGCCAGCCGGTCCCGCGCGCCGATATGGATGTCGAGATGGCGGAACAGCCAGCCCGCGCCCTGCACGAGCCCGAGATCTTCGTAGGAAAGGATAGGTGCTGCCATAAGGCCCGCGAGCTAGGCGATCGCGCGGCCGAATGTAACCCATGGCGATGCACAAGCGCCACAATCCGCGCCGAAAATCCCTTGCGACGAAGCGATGGCATATTCACCGACTGTTCAATGCCTCCCGGCTATGCGAGCCGGCATGATCATGCGAGGCATCCTCCTGGGTCTGGCGCTGGGCGTGGCGGCGGCGACGCCGGCCCTGGCGCAGCCGCGCCAGTATCCCGATCAGGACGCGGCGCGCCGGGCGATGCGCGCGGGCGAGATCCGCTCGCTCCGCGACATCCAGCGGCGCTGGCGCGACGACATGCCGGGCTATGACTTCCTGGGATCGGACTATGATCCGAGCACGGGCAATTATCGCCTCAAGTTCATGCGCAACGGATCGGTGTCCTGGGTGGATGTCGACGGCCGCACCGGCCGCGAGATCGGCCGCTCGCCGCATTAGGGCTCCCAAGCGGACAATCCGTTCGCCCCGAGCGCAGTCGAGGGGTTGGCCGAGGGCGTAGCTGCGCCGCGCTGCGCTCGGCACGAACGGGCGGGGGCTGGTCAAAACCGCGCTTTTCGCCCCGAATCGCTCATCGTTGCTTGCCCGTTCATGTTGGCCGCGCCACATAGGGCGCGGGACGAAACGAAAGGGCCTTTCATGCGCATTCTCGTTGTCGAGGACGAACCGACGCTCGGCCGGCAGCTCCGCTCGACGCTGGAGGGCGCGGGCTATGCGATCGATCTCGCCACGGACGGCGAGGATGGTCATTTCCTGGGCTCCACCGAAAGCTATGACGCGATCGTGCTCGATCTCGGCCTTCCCGAGGTCGACGGGCTGACCGTGCTCGATCGCTGGCGCAAGGAGGGGAAGGACACGCCCGTCCTCGTGCTGACCGCGCGCGATTCATGGTCCGACAAGGTGGCGGGGCTGGACGCGGGGGCGGACGATTATCTCGCCAAGCCCTTTCAGACCGAGGAGCTGATCGCTCGCCTGCGCGCGCTGATCCGCCGCGCGGCCGGCAACGCCTCTTCCGAGCTGATCGCCGGCGACGTGCGGCTCGACACCCGATCGGGCAAGGTGACGAAGGCGGGCGAGCCGGTGAAGCTCACCGCGCAGGAATATAAGCTGCTTTCCTACCTCATGCACCACAAGGGCAAGGTGGTTTCCCGCACCGAACTGATCGAGCATATCTACGATCAGGATTTCGATCGCGATTCCAACACGATCGAAGTGTTCGTCACGCGCATCCGCAAGAAGCTGGGCGCGGACATCATCACCACCATTCGCGGGCTCGGCTACAGCCTTGAAGAGCCCGAAGCCGCCTGAGGCCCGCGCCCCGCAAGCGGCCGAGCCCGAACGCCGCGATCGCTGGTGGACGGTGCCGCTGGGCGTGCTGCGCCTCCTCGCCTTCCTCAATCCCCGCCTGAAGGACAGGCGGAGCGGGCGGCGGATTCGGGTGACGGGATCGCTCACGCGGCGCATGATCGGCATCGCGGCGCTGTGGATCATGGTGCTGCTGGCGGGCGGCGGCGTCGCGCTCGATCGCGTGCTGACCGGCGCGATCACCCGCAATTTCGACGCTTCGCTCGATTATGTGCTGACCGCCATGATCGTCCAGTCCGAGATCGGGCCGGACGGCGAGGTGCGCTTCAACCGCCCGCTCGCCGACCAGCGTTTCCTGGAGCCCTATTCCGGCCTCTATTGGCAGATTTCCGCCAAGGGCGAGGAGCCGTTCCGTTCGCGCTCGCTGTGGGACGAGGCGCTCCGGGTCGATCTCCAGCATCATTATCCCGAGATCCACGCCTATGACAGCAGCCAGTTCAAGGAGGAGCCGCTGCGCGTCGTCGAGCGCGACGTGAAGCTGCCCGGCTCCAGGACGGTGTGGCGCTATCAGGTGGCGGCGAGCCGGGAGACGCTCAACGACCAGATCAAGGTGCTGCGCAAGACGCTGATCCGCAGCTTCGCGCTGCTCGGCATCGGCCTGATCCTGATGTCCGCCCTCCAGACCATCTACGGCCTGTGGCCCTTGCGCAAGGTGCGGCTCGCCATCGCGGCGGTGCGATCGGGCCGCGCCTCGCGGGTGGAGGCGAAGCTGCCGATCGAGATCCGGCCGATGGTGGAGGAGCTGAACGATCTGCTGGAGCATAACGAGCGCCGGGCCGAGGAGGCGCGCACCCACGCCGGCAATCTCGCCCACGCGCTCAAGACGCCGCTCACCGTGATGATGAACGCGGTGACGGCGGACGCGCCCGATCTGCCGCAGACGGTGATGCGCGAGGCGCGCACCATGCGCCGCCAGGTCGATCACCATCTCGCCCGCGCCCGCGCGGTGGGGCGTCGGGGATCGGCGCAGAGCCGGGCGGAGCTGTGGCCCTCGCTGCTCGCCGTCCAACGCGCGGTGGACCGGCTGTTCCCCGAGGTCGTGATCGATCTCGACGGGGACAAGGATGTGGTGGTCCGCGCCGAGCGGCAGGATGTCGACGAGATGCTCGGCAACCTGATGGAGAACGCCGCCAAATATGGCGGCGGCCGCGTGTTCGTGACGGTTCGCGGACTCGGCGAGATGGTCGAGGTGATGGTCGAAGACGACGGGCGGGGCATACCGGAGGAGGAGCGGGACAAGCTGTTCGAGCGCGGCGCGCGGCTCGACACCGGCAAGCCGGGCACCGGCCTCGGCCTCGCCATCGTCCGAGACGTGGCGGAAATCTACGGCGGCTCGGTCGGCCTGGAGGAAAGCGAGGATCTGGGCGGCCTGCTAGTCCGCCTCCTCCTGCCGGCGGCGGCTTAGGGATTTGGTTCACGCGAAGACGCGAAGAGAAGGCGTTCACGCAGAGACGCGGAGACGCAGAGATGGTGTGCCCTTAGCCGCGCCAGCGGCCGTCATTCCGATACGATCGAATGAAGATGCGCTGCCGCGCGACAACAAGTCGCACCACCTCTGCGTCTCCGCGCCTTTGCGCCTTCGCGTGAACCATCTCCTCCGGCATTTCACGTCCCTGCTGAAATACAGGACATATTCAGGCAAGGTCGGCATGATCCCATCCGGCTATGGGAGTGGCCGCGAAATCCGCACGGCTGCGCGGCGCGCAGCACCTGCTGATGCGCGCGATGCGTGTGAGGCTGGCGAGCGATCTTCATGAGCGCGCCTGCGATCTCGGGGTGCGGCCGCCGCTCGACGCCAAGCGCCGCCGCTGGCTGGAGGCTGTCCGCCGCGCCGGGCTGATCTTCATCCATATCCCCAAGAACGGCGGCATGTCGGTGAGCCAGGCGCTCTATGGCGAGCATGTCACCCATTGCTCGATCCGCTATTACCGCCGCGTCGCGCCGCGCCTCGCCGCCCTGCCGAGCTTCGCGCTGATCCGCGATCCGGTGGCCCGCTTCGTTTCCGCCTACCGCTACGCGCTGGCGGGCGGCGGCGCGCACAATCATGTCTCCCCCGCCTTTCGCGATCGCTATCGCGCCTTCGCCTCGGTCGACGAGGCGCTCGATCATATCGAAGGGGCGGCGAGCCCTTACAGGATCGATCATATCTTCCGCCCGCAGGCCTGGTTCATCACCGATCGGCTGGGCGAGATCGCGGTGGATCGGCTGATCCCGTTCGAGGGCATCGATCGGCTGGGCGGGCTCGTGCCGGGCTTTCCCAAAGGCCGGTTGCGGCATCTCAATCGCACTACCGCGCCCGAGCTGCTCTTGCTGCCCCGCCATGTCGAGCGGCTGCGGCGGCTCTATGCGCGCGATTTCGAGCTGCGCCGGATGATGACGCCCGCACCGTCGGCCGCCTTCAGGCGAGCCGCCGCATCGGGCTGAGCCTCAGGCCTTCTCGCGCACCCGTTCGTGGTGGCGGATCACCTCGTCGATGATGAAGCGCAGGAACTTCTCCGAGAAGTCCGGATCGAGATGCGCGTCCTCGGCGAGACGGCGCAGACGCGCGATCTGTTCCTGCTCGCGCGCCGAATCGGCGGGCGGCAGCCCCGCCTCGGCCTTGTAGCGGCCGACCGCCTGCGTCACCTTGAAGCGTTCGGCGAGCAGGAAGACGAGCGCGGCGTCGATATTGTTGATGCTCTCCCGGTAGCGGGTCAGCGTCTCGTCGGCCATGCATCGCTCCCTGGGCGGTTCGCGCCTTCCCTTTCGCGGGGGCGGGGGCAGGATGCAAGCCTTGCCTTTGCGGCCGCGCCACGCCAGATGCAGCGCCGACATGACCGCCACCGTCCATCCGATCCGCCCGGAAGGGGCGTCCACTCCCTCGCTCGATCCGCTGATGGCGCTGATCGCGGCGGAGATGAACCAGGTCAATTCGGTGATCCTCGAGCGGATGCAGAGCGAGGTGCCTCTGATCCCCGAGCTCGCCGGCCATCTGATCGCCGGCGGCGGCAAGCGGATGCGGCCGATGCTGACGCTCGCCTGCGCCAAGCTGCTCGGCTACCAGGGCGCGCGCCACCACAAGCTCGCCGCGACGGTTGAGTTCATCCACACCGCCACCCTGCTGCACGACGACGTGGTGGACGGCTCGGGGATGCGGCGCGGGCGGCGCACCGCCACCCTGATCTGGGGCAATCCGGCGAGCGTGCTGGTCGGCGATTTCCTCGTCTCGCGCGCTTTCGAGCTGATGGTGGAGGACGGATCGCTTCGCGTGCTGAAGATCCTGTCCGCCGCCTCCGCCGTGATCGCCGAGGGCGAGGTGGCGCAATTGACCGCCCAGCGCCGGATCGAGACGGAC
>DASSTK010000062.1:0-3588 GCA_035707945.1 Sphingomonas sp. | reverse complement strand
ACCCCGATCGTGAAGGTGCAGCAGACGCAGAGCCACGGCGCCGAGGTGATCCTGACCGGCGAGCGCTTCGACGACGCGCAGGCGACCGCCTATGAGCTGGCGGAGACGCGCGGCCTCACCTTCGTCCACCCGTTCGACGATCCGGCGATCATCGCGGGCCAGGGCACGGTGGCGCTGGAGCTGCTGGAGGACGCGCCCGAGGTCGATACGCTGGCGATCCCGATCGGCGGCGGCGGGCTGATCTCCGGCTGCGCCACCGCGGCCCATGCGGTGAAGCCCGGGATCGAGGTGGTCGGCGTGCAGGCCGAGCTCTATCCTTCGATGTACGCAACGCTGAAGGGCGTCGATCTGCCCTGCGAGGGCGACACGCTGGCCGAGGGCATCGCCGTCAAGCAGCCGGGGAAGATCACGCGCGAACTGGTCAGGCGGCTGGTCGACGAGATCCTGCTCGTCTCCGAACGCGATCTGGAGATGGCGGTGTCGCTGCTCCTCCAGATCGAGAAGACGGTGGTGGAAGGCGCCGGCGCCGCCGGGCTCGCCGCGTTGCTCGCGCACCCCAAGCGCTTCGCCGGCCGTCATGTCGGCGTGGTGCTGTGCGGCGGCAACATCGACACCCGCCTGCTCGCCAATGTCCTGCTGCGCGAGCTGGTCCGCTCCGGGCGGCTGGCGCGGCTGCGCATCCGGTTGCAGGATCGGCCCGGCGCGCTGTTCAACGTCGCCAAGGTGTTCGACGATCAGCACGTCAACATCATCGAGGTCTATCACCAGCGCGTGTTCACCACGCTGCCCGCCAAGGGCCTGATCACCGACATCGAATGCGAAACGCGCGACCGCGATCACCTCGAACGCCTGATGCGCGCGCTCACCGACAACGGCTTCGAGGTGAGCCCGGTGGAGCTGGCGTAGAGCAGAAATCCATATGCGTGCTCCTGCGAAAGCAGGAGCCTGCGGACATCAGCCGCGCTTTGAAGTCTGGGTTCCTGCTTCCGCAGGAACACGCGCTCCGATTCGTTCCTCAAGCCCGTCCCATCGCGGCACGGTTCGTCGCAGGGCGGGGCGTTAACTTTCTTTTAACGGTTCGTTGCCCTTTCGTGCACGCAACTCTTGCCTCATAAGGGTGTTAGCCAGTCATGGGATGAGAGGATGGACGGGTCCGGTGAGCGCTCCATTTCGCTTTCCACGCTTTTTCGTGACGACGCCGAGCCCTTGCCCCTACCTGCCCGGCCGGACCGAGCGCAAAGTGTTCACCGAGCTTTCCGGGCCTCACGCCGGTGAGCTGAACGACGCGCTCGGCCGCATCGGCTTCCGCCGCTCGCAATCGGTGGCGTACCGGCCGAGCTGCCAAGGGTGCGCGGCCTGCGTCTCGGTGCGCGTCGTCGCCCGGCAGTTCAGGCCGAGCGCCAGCCAGCGCCGCACGCAGCGTCGGCACGAGGATCTGATCGTTTCCGCCTGCAAACCGTGGACGACCGAGGAGCAGTTCGCGCTGCTGCGCCGCTACCTCTCCGCGCGCCATCCCGGCGGCGGCATGGCCGATATGGACGAGTTCGATTTCGCCGACATGGTGGAGCAGACTCCGGTCAAGACCTTCATCATCGAATATCGCGAGCCGAGGGCGGACGGTTCGCCCGGCCGGCTCGTGGGCGCCTGCCTCACCGATCAGCAGGCCGACGGGCTTTCGATGATCTACAGCTTCTTCGAGCCCGATCTGCCGGAGCGGCCGGGGCTCGGCACCTTCATCATCCTCGATCACATCAGTCGCGCGGCCCGGGCCGGGCTTCCCTATGTCTATCTCGGCTATTGGGTCGAGGGATCGACGCGCATGCAATACAAGGCGCATTTCAAGCCACTGGAGCGCCTGACGGCGGCGGGATGGCAGCCCTTCGACCCGCCCGAGCCTACGGCGGTGGCGGGGGAGCGCCTGCCGATGCCGGCGAAAAGCTGAGCCGCATTGCATTTCGATTCTTTCGCGCAATCCATCTCCCGCCCATCTTGCCGCAGCCCCGGCCCACTAGGAGGGCGGGACGGCGCGCGCTAGGAAGGCCCCGCGCGGGCGAGGGAGTTGACGGTTCATGTGCGGCATCATCGGGATTCTGGGTACGCAGGCGGTTGCGCCGCGCTTGCTGGACGGCCTCAGGCGGCTCGAATATCGCGGCTATGATTCGGCGGGCATCGCCACGGTCCATGACGAGCGGATCGATCGCCGGCGAGCCGCCGGCAAGCTCGACAATCTCGCCCGCGTGCTGGAGGCCGATCCGCTGCCCGGCGCGATCGGCATCGCCCACACCCGCTGGGCGACCCACGGCGCGCCGACCGAGGACAATGCGCATCCGCACTCCACCGGAGAGGTGGCGGTCGTCCACAACGGCATCATCGAGAACTTCAAGCCGCTGCGCGAGGAGTTGATCGCGCGCGGCCGCGTCTTCGCCTCGCAGACCGATACCGAGGTGGTGGCGCATCTGATCTCCGAACAGGTGGAGCAGGGCGTCGATCCGGTCGAGGCGGTGCGGCTGACGTTGAAGCGCCTCCACGGCGCCTTCGCGCTCGCCATCCTGTTCCGCTCGAACCCTGATATGCTGATCGGCGCGCGTCTCGGCTCGCCGCTGGTGGTGGGCTATGGAGAGGACGAGACCTATCTCGGATCGGACGCGATCGCGCTCGCGCCGCTGACGCAGAGGATCGCTTATCTCGAGGAGGGCGACTGGTGCGTTCTCACCCGCGAGGGCGCGCAGATTTACGACAGCGAGGACCGGCCCGTCATCCGCGAGGTGACGATCTCGGGCGCGACCGGCGCGATGATCTCCAAAGGCAATCACCGCCATTATATGCTCAAGGAGATTTACGAGCAGCCGATCGTGGTGGCGCAGACGCTGCGCTCCTACCTCCGCCGCCTGGAGGGCGAGCTCGCCATGCCGGCCGAGGATTTCGATCTCGGTGCGATCCGCCGTGTGACGATCGTCGCGTGCGGGACGAGCTTCTATGCGGGCATGGTCGCCAAATACTGGTTCGAGCAGTTCGCGCGCGTGCCGGTCGACATCGATGTGGCGAGCGAGTTCCGCTATCGCGAGCCGGTGATGGAAGAGGCGGGCCTCGCCCTCTTCATCTCGCAATCCGGCGAGACGGCGGACACGCTCGCGGCGCTGCGCCACGCGCGTGCCTCAGGCCAGAAGATCGCGGTGGTGGTGAACGTGCCGACCTCGACGATGGCGCGCGAGGCGGACCTGCTGCTCCCCACCCATGCCGGGCCGGAGATCGGCGTCGCCTCGACCAAGGCCTTCACCTGCCAGCTCGCCGTGCTCGCCGCCTTCGCCGCCAATCTCGCCCGCGCCAAGGGCCGCCTCTCCCGCGAGGAGGAGCGCGCGCTGGTGCGGCATCTGTCCGAAGCTCCCGCCGCGCTCAACGCCGCGCTCGCCTATGATGAATCGATCGAGGCGATGGCGGGCGCGATCGCGGGCGCGCGCGACGTGCTCTATCTGGGGCGCGGGCCGGATTATCCAATGGCGCTGGAAGGCGCGCTGAAGCTGAAGGAAATCAGCTATATCCACGCTGAAGGTTATGCATCGGGTGAAATGAAGCACGGACCGATCGCGC
>DASSTK010000061.1:0-2800 GCA_035707945.1 Sphingomonas sp. | reverse complement strand
TGCGGACGCGACCAGCGCGCCCGCCAATGCCGCCAACGCCGCCGCCCGTGCCGTCATATCCGCCCCTCCGTTGTTGTACGGCCGTATGTCCGCACGGCGGAGGGGCGGCGTCAACCCCGCGAGGCTTCGGACGAGGAGCGCCGTCAGCCCTTGCGGCTGGCTTCGAACAGGAACCAGGCGCGCTCCTCGGCCTGATCGGTCCAGTCGTCGAGGATGCCGGAGGTGGCGTTGTCCTTGGCCTCGTCGACGATGTCCTTCGCCTCGCGCAGCGATTCGACCAGCTTGAGATTGTCGTCGCGCAGCTCCGCCAGCATGTCGGCGGCGGAGACGAACTCCTTGTCATTGTCCTTGATGCGCTGATGGCGCGCGATGTCGCCGATCGAGCGCAGCGTGGTGTTGCCGGTCTTGCGCACGCGTTCGGCGATCTGATCGGTGGTGGCGAGGATCTGCGCCGCCTGATCGTCCATCATCAGATGATAGTCGCGGAAATGCGGGCCCGAGACGTGCCAGTGGAAATTCTTGGTCTTGATGTAGAGCGCGAAGCTGTCGGCCAGGATAGCGTTCAGCGCATCGGCGACGGTGGCGGCCTTGTTGCCGGCGATGTCGGTCGGCGTGTCGAGCTTGGCGGGGGGCGTTTCGGCCATGATGTTCGTCTCCTCGGGTTCGGTTCGGCTCCTTAACGAGCTAGGACGCGAAGGGTTCTGCGAAAAGCCCCCGCGGCGATGAAGAATCCCGATCGCCGTGATCGGACGGCTCAGGCGAGCTCCAGCGCGCGGATCGCCAGCACCAGGCCGGCAAGCATCAGGAGCAGCCCCACGCCGAGCCGGATCGCGCGGATCGGCAGGCCCATCGGCCAGCGATCGGCGAGGATCACGGCGGGCGCGGAGGCGAGCGTCACCCCCGCCGCCGCGCCGATCGCGGCGAACACGGGCGCGCCGCTGCCGGCGCTGATCGCGGCCACCATGAACTGGGTCTTGTCGCCGAGCTCGAGGATGAAGAAGGCGAGCGCGGAGGAGAGGAAGGCGCCGAGCCGCCAGCCCTCCACCGGATCGGGCTTCTTGACGCGCAGCCATCCTCCGGTCCCGGCCAGAAACAGGGCGAGGCCGGTGAACAACTGGATGGCGCGATGGCTCACCACCTGTCCGATCGCCACCCCGGCCGCCGCGCCTAGGCTCATGTTGAGGATCGCCGCCAGCGCGATTCCCGCCAGCACCGCGCCCTTGGAAGCGAAGCGCCGCCCGAGCAGCGCGGAGAGAAGCTGGGTGCGGTCCCCGATCTCGGCGAGCGCGGCGATCACGAACAGCGGGACGAGCGCGTCCATGTCAGCGCCTCGCCGCGCGCACGCCGTTCATCCCGCGAGGCGCACCATCACCGCCGCCAGCCAGGCGTCGTCCGCCGGCCTGTCGCCGGGCGTCGCATCGTCGATCGCGTCGCGGAGCCGTTCCAGCCACGGGCCGATCGCCGCGCCGCGTCCGCCCCGGCCCAGCGCGGCGGCGAGCCCTTCGGCGAGCCGTTGCGCCGCCGCCAGCCCGTAATCCCCCGCCAGCATCGCGATCGTCCATGCCTCGCCTTCCGCGCCGATCGGCCCGCGCCGCTCCAGCCGCGCCTCCAGCCCATCGAGCCTGCGGCCGAGATCGGCCCGCACCAGCAGCATCGCCTCGTTTCGCTCGAGCCCCATCGGACCCTCCCCTCTCGTGCCCGGAAGACTAGCGCAAGCCTGTTGCAATCGGGTTAACCATTGCCCGCACCTTGACATGGAGCGCCCGCTGGCGCAGGGAGCGCCCGTTCGAGCGGCGGCGACGCCGCTTTTTGCATTTTCGGCGATTCGGGGAAGGCGGCCGGCGATCGGCTCCGCCAGGATCGCGTCAGGTTATTCAGAGGGCGTTTCGCGATGGCCAAGCCGACCACGGTCAAGATCAAGCTCGTCAGCACGGCCGACACCGGCTTCTTCTACGTCACCAAGAAGAATCCGCGCACCAAGACCGAGAAGCTGAGCTTCAGCAAGTACGACCCGATCGCGCGCAAGCACGTCGAGTTCAAGGAAGCCAAGATCAAGTGATCCGCCGGCGGGCGTGAAGCCCGCCCGTGCGTCCCATGCTTCAGATCGCGCGCCGATGCGAGTCGGCGCGCGATTTTTTGCGCGCGCGGTATGCCGCGGGGCTACGGGTGGCGCTTGTCCTCGATTGCAGCCAATCAATCCGGCTGCCAAGCTGAGGCCATGAGCAAACTCGCCCTTCGGTATCAGTATGACTCCAGCTTCTTCGACCCCAAACAGGCGACGGATGACTTCGGTCGCCTATCTGTCGCTGTCGAGGCCAATCACTTCTCAGGCAAGGGTGGATTTTGGGTGCAATGGCAGGACGTGAGGGAGTTCGGCGAGGCACTAAGCACCTTTCCAATCACCACGGATCGTCCGATTACCGCCCAATGGGGCTTTGATAAGCAGGAAGGCGACGATCTAATCCTGCGCATCGAGATCGCTCCGGCAAACGAACGTGGCGATCTTGCCGTTCGATTTGAGATTGCGGACGATCTTGAGCCTCACAACCGGGTGCGCGGTCGATTCCTGACGAACTATCCCGATCTCGATAAATTCCGCGTCAGCATAGGCCGCTTAATGAACGGGGACGCGGAAGAAGCCATTCTGACGGGGCAATAGGTCCGCTTCTTGAAGTCCAAAGCTGCTGGAACGCAATCCATCGATCCTAATCACGTTGCTTACAAGAAAAGTGGGATTCCCGCTTGCGCGGGAATGGCGGGAGGGTTTGGGCTTCTTGGCCGCCCTCCCACTCACCCGCCC
>DASSTK010000060.1:0-4353 GCA_035707945.1 Sphingomonas sp. | reverse complement strand
GCATATCATATGCAAGCCCGCTATTAAGGCGAACCTCAGACGCAATATCCGTTCGGAGGATATGGCAAGCCCGCTTTAATCCGCGATGTGGGTCGATACTATCGCGACCAGGACCGGATTGTCAGACGGCCGAGCGCTCTCAATCAGCGCGGATCGCAGCAATGGCGACGAAATCCTGTCGCGATTTCGGCGATCATTTCACAGGTGAGAGGTGGCTCCCCGGGCCGGATTCGAACCAGCGACCATTCGATTAACAGTCGAACGCTCTACCACTGAGCTACCGGGGATCATGCCGCGAGCGGGCGAGGCGGGCCTATGCAACAGGAGCGCGGCGCTTGCAAGCCGGAAGAGAAGCGAGATCATCCGGAGGGGAGATGGACAATCCGCCTCGTTGCTGTTTAGGATACGGTATTCGATTTTGAAACGGTGAGGCGCAGGCGTGAGCGAGGCATGGAATCCCCGACGGCGCGAATTGCTCTGCGCTGCCCCCGCCGGTCTGCTGGCCGGAGCCGCCGCCGCGCCGCTGTGTGCAGAGGCCGCGCCGAAACAGACAAAAGGGCTCGCCCTTTTCTCCACCCGTGATTTCGCACTGCGGCTCGCCCCGGATTCGCAGGTGCTGGAAAGCCTCGCGCCGCATGGCGCGTCCGGCTTCGATTTCGCGCCGAAGCGGCCTCAAGGCATCGCCTCGGGCGATTATGCGCTGGGCGATCTCGATCTGCGGCTGCGCATCGGCGGCGAGTGGCGGGATTTCTCGACCGCCTTCCACCGCGCCCCCGTTCGGCCGCTTCCGGCCCGCAAGGGCGTGCTGGCCGCCGCCGACCTGACCCCGACGCTCCCGCCCTCGCTGCCGCTCCGGATCGAGCGGCGCTGGCGGATCGACGGCGGCGATCTGGTGCTGGCCTTCAGGCTCGGCAACCGCTCGGCCGCGCCGGTCGAGATCGGCGCGCTGGGCCTGCCCATGCCGTTCGACAATGTGCTGACCGGCCGCACGCTCGAGCAGGCGCACGAGCAGGCGAGCTTCGCCGATCCCTATCTCGGGCTCGACGCGGGCTATCTCCAGGTCACGCGGCTGAACGGCAAGGGGCCGGCGTTGCTGGTGACGCCCGAGCGCGGCGCGCCCTTCGAGGCGTGGATGCCGATCGCCGACGGCAAGGCGGAGAATGGCGGCGCGCGCCTGCTCGCGGACCGGATCAAGCGCGAGCTGACATTCGAGGGCTTCTACCGCTGGATGGTCGCGAGCAAGGGTTTCGCGACACGGGAGTGGAGCAAGGCCGAGCAGTGGAACGAGCCTACCGCCATCATCCTCGCGCCCGGCGCGACGCGGGAGTTCGCGGTGCGGCTGCTGCTCGCGCCCAGCATCCGGGGAATCGAGGATAGGCTGGCCGAGGCGGGCCGTCCCGTCGCGGTCGGCATCCCCGGTTATGTGCTGCCGACCGACTGCGACGCCGATCTGTTCGTCAAGGCGCAAGGGCCAGTCCGCGCGATCGAGGTTGCGCCGCCCGGCGCGATCGAGGCTAAGAACGTCGGAAAGGCCGGCCCGTGGGCGCGTTATCGCGTCAGCGGGCGCGCTTGGGGACGCGCGAGGCTGACGCTCACCCATGCCGACGGCGGCCGCCAGACCGTCCATTATTTCATCACCAAGCCCGGCGAGGAAATCGCCCGCGATCTCGGCCGCTTCCTGTTCGCGCGGCAATGGTATGAGGACGCCGCCGATCGCTTCGGCCGCAGTCCGTCTATCATCAGCTATGATCGCGAGCGCGACGCGCGCGTCACCCAGGAAAAGCGCGTCTGGATCGCGGGGCTGAGCGACGAGGGCGGCGCGGGCTCCTGGCTCGCCGCGATCATGAAGCAGCTCGACAATCCCGATCCCGCCGAGGTGGCGCGGTTCGAGCGTTTCCATGTCGGCGTGATCGAGAAGCATCTCCAGGTCGCCGACGGCCCCGAGCGCGACGGCGTGCGCAAGAGCCTCTTCTATTACGATCCCGCCCGGCCGGGCGATTATGATCCCTCGATCGACTGGACGACCTGGGCGAGCTGGAAACCCAAGCAGGCGCTCTCGGTGGTGCGCTCCTTCAACTATGTCCACGTCGCCGCCGCGCAGTGGGTGCTCTATCGGCTGGCGCGCAACCGCGCCGGGCTGGTGAAGGCGCATGACTGGCGCTGGTATCTCGATCGCGCGCAGCGCACCGCGCTCGCCATGCCCCGGCTCGCGCCCGATTATGCGGGCTTCGGCCAGATGGAGGGTGACGTGTTCGTGGCGCTGCTCGCCGATCTGCGCTGCGAGGGCTGGACGGAGCAGGCGGACGCGCTGGAGGCGGCGATGCGCAAGCGCGCCGACAAGTGGCGGAGCGAGCCCTATCCCTTCGGCAGCGAGATGCCGTGGGATTCGACCGGCCAGGAGGAAGTCTATGCCTGGATGCGGTATTTCGGGGATGAGGCGAAGGCGGCGCTCACCCGTGAGGTGATCCTCGGCTATGATCCGCTGATCCCGCACTGGGGCTATAACGGCAGCGCGCGGCGCTATTGGGATTTCCTGTTCGCGGGCAAGACGCAGCGGATCGAGCGGCAGCTCCACCATTACGGATCGTCGCTGAACGCGCTGCCGCTGTTCGACAGCTACCGTCGCGATCCGTCCGACTTCCACCTGCTGCGCGTCGCCTATGGCGGGCTGATGGGGGTCACCACCAATATCGATCGGGAGGGCTTCGGCGCCTGCGCCTTCCATTCCTGGCCGGACATGTTGCGCTTCGACGCCTATTCGGGCGATCATGGCATGGGCTTCTTCGGCCACGCCTTCGCGGCGGCGAGCTATCTGGTGAAGCATCCGGAGTTCGGCTGGATCGGCTTCGGCGGCCGGGTGACGGAGGCGGGGGGCCGGGTGCGGATCGAGCCGCGCGACAGCGCGCGTAGCCGCCTCTTCCTCGCGCCCGCGGGCCTGTGGCTGGTGCTGGAGGCGGGGCGTTTCACGGCCGCCGAGTTCGATCCGGCGAGCGGGGCGGTGGAGCTCGTGCTGGCCCCCGCCGAGGCGCATACGCCCGCCGCGCGGCTGCTGGCGGAAACGACGGCGGGCGAGGCGCGCTATCACCCGGCGCAAACGTTGAAAGAGGAGCGGGGAGGCTACGCCGTCCCGCTCGGGCCGCGCGAAACCCGCATCCGGCTGGTGCGGGCGTGAGGGTGGCCCCACGCTCCCCCACTGGCCCGCGTGCTCCTGCGAAGGCAGGAGCCCAGAGCTTCAAGCGACGAATCCTGCTGTTCTGGGCTCCTGCCTTCGCAGGAGCACTATTCTCCATTTCGCGGGCATCGCTCCCATGAGCCCGCCGCTCCGCGCGCGCCATCCGCGCGGCCTCGCCTTTCTCTCCTTCACAGAGGCGTGGGAGCGTTTCTCCTTTTACGGGATGCAGGCGCTGCTCGTCCTCTATATGGCCGAGGAGCTGCTGCCGCATGCGCCGGAGACGAAGGTGTGGGGTTTCGGCGGCTTCCGCGCGGCGGTCGAGGCCGTCACCGGGCCGCTTTCCAACCAGGCCTTCGCCTCGCAGATTTTCGGCCTCTATGCCGGGCTCGTCTATCTGACCCCGGTGCTCGGCGGCGTGATCGGCGATCGCGTGCTGGGCGGACGGCGCACCGTGCTGCTCGGCGCGTTCCTCATGGCGGCGGGGCATTTCCTGCTCGCTTTCGAGGCGAGCTTCCTCCTCGCGCTCGCCGCCCTGATCCTGGGTTCGGGCTGCCTCAAGGGCAATATCGCAACGCAGGTGGGCCGCCTCTACGCGCCCGAGGATGCGCGGCGCGACCGCGCCTTCCTGCTGTTCAACCTCGGCATCAATATCGGCGCCTTCGCCGGGCCGATGGTCTGCGGCACGATCGGGGAGACCGGCGGCTGGCATTGGGGCTTCGCCAGCGCCGGGGTGGGGATGCTGATCGGCATCGTCATCTACTGCTCGGGCTGGCGGCATCTGCCCGCCGATCGGGTGCGTAGGCGCGCCGTGGCGAGCGAGGCGAAGCAGCCGGGCGACGCGCGCCGGGTGGCGGCGCTGATCGGGCTGGTGCTGCTCTCGCTGCTCTACAACATCCCCTTCGGGCAGGGGCCGAACGTGTTCCCGCTGTGGGTGAGCGCGGCGGCCGATCGCCACATCGGCGGCTTCGAGATGCCGGTCGCCTGGTATCTCGCCAGCGACGGGCTGGTGACGGTGCTGGCGACCCCGCTGGTGCTGGCGCTGTGGAAGCGGCAGGCGGCGCGCGGGCGCGAGCCCCGCGTCACCGTGAAGTTCGCGATCGGCTGCGCGATGATGGCGGGGGCGGACCTGCTGCTCTGCCTGTTCGCGAGCGTCTGGCGCGCGCCGCACAGCCTGGGGGCGC
>DASSTK010000059.1:0-2055 GCA_035707945.1 Sphingomonas sp. | reverse complement strand
ATAATGCGGGAACAGCCGCGCGTCCTGGAAGACATAGCCGCAGGAGCGTCGCTCGGGCGCGACGTCGATACCGGCGGCGCTGTCGAATAGAATCTCGTCGGAGACGACAATCCGCCCGGCATCGGGACGGAGCAGGCCCGCGATCATGGCGAGCACGCTCGTCTTGCCAGAGCCCGAGGGGCCGAACAGCGCCGTCAGCCCCGCGTCGCTGGCGAAGCGCGCCGCCACCTCCGCACCGGACGCGAAGCGGCGGCGGACCTGCACCTCAAAGGACATGGCCGCCCCGCCCCGCGCCCGCACGCCGGGACAGCGCCTCCGACGCGATCAGCGCACCCAGGGACAGCGCCACCGCGATCAGCGCGAGCCGCACCACTTCCGCATCGCTTCCGGGCGTCTGCAAGGCCGAGTAGATGGCGAGCGGGATCGTCCGCGTCTCGCCGGGGATGTTGGAAACGAAGGTGATGGTCGCGCCGAACTCGCCGATCGAGCGCGCGAAGCCCAGCACCGCGCCCGCCAGCACGCCGGGCAACGCGAGCGGCAGGGTGACGGTGGCGAACACCCGGAGCCGCCCCGCCCCCAGTGTGCGCGCCGCGCCCTCCAGCCGCTCATCCACAGCCTCTATCGAAAGCCGCATCGCCCGCACCATCAGCGGCAGCGCCATCACCGCCGCCGCGATCGCCGCGCCCGTCCAGCGGAACAGCACCGTCGCGCCCAGCGCCGCCAGCGGCCGCCCCAGCCAACCGCTCGGAGCGAAGGCGATCAGCAGCAGCCAGCCCGTCACCACCGGCGGCAGCACCAGCGGCAGATGCACCACGCCGTCGAGCAGCAACTTGCCCGGAAACCGCCCGCGCGCCAGCGCCCAGGCCAGCGCGAAGGCGATCGGCAGCATCACCGCAACCCCGACAAGACTGACCTTGAGCGACAGCGCGACGATCGGCCAGAGCGGCTCCGCTTCCATGCCTCAGAGCGGCCTGAAACCGTAGCGACGGAAGATCGCCTTCCCTTGGGCCGAACGGAGGAAGCGCTCGAAACCGGCGGCATCGGCGCTTGTCGAGCTTGTCAGCAGCGCGATCGGGTAGCGAATCGGCGGATGGCTCGCCTCGGGGAACACGCCCGCGATCCGCACCTTGCGCGAGGCCATCGCGTCGGTCGCATAGACCACGCCGAACGGCGCGACGCCGCGTTCGACCAGCGCCAGCGCGGCGCGGACATTCTCGGCCTGCGCCACCTTGAGCGCGACCGCTTTCCATAGGCCGAGTGATTGCAGCGCCGCCTTGCCGTATTTGCCGGCGGGCACCGCCGCGACATTCGCCATCGCCAGCCGTCCGTCGCCCAGCAGACGGGCCAGCGGCGCGCCCTTGCGGAGAGGGGCGCGGGCATGGCTCGTTGCGGGTTCGACCAGCACCAGGGCATTGCCGAGCAGATCGGCGCGCGTGCCGGGGCGGACATGGCCGCGCCTCTGCACATCATTCATCCATGCCTCGTCGGCCGAGATGAAGATGTCCGCCGGCGCGCCCGCGTCGATCTGCCGGGCGAGCGCGGAGGAGCCGGCGAAGGAGATGACCGGCCGCTCATGCCCCTGCCCGGCCCAGGCGTCGGCGGCGGTGCTCAAGGACTCCTGAAGACTGGCGGCGGCCAGCACCAGCGGCGGCCTGGCGGGGGCGGCCGACGGGATCAACGCGAGTAGTGCCGCGATCGCGGCGATAAGGCGCATTCTGAGGACTCCGATCCGGCTTGCGTTATGCATGGATGGATATGACGAAGGACGCAATCCTCCCCTGAAAGGGGAGGGACCACGCGCAGCGTGGTGGAGGGGGCTCGCCACAAGCGAATCGCCCGGCTTCTGGCCCCCTCCATCACCGCCTTCGGCGGCGGTCCCCCTCCCCGTTCCGGGGAGGATTTAGGCGCTCAGCATCGCCTCGATCGCCGTCGCCTCTTCGCGCGCGGCCGCTTCGATCGCCGTCTCGAGCCTGCGGTAGCGCGCCAGCGCCGCCCGCCCCGCCTCGGTCAGCCGCGCGCCGCCGCCGTGGGAGCCGCCCGCCGCCGTCTCGACCA
>DASSTK010000058.1:0-2318 GCA_035707945.1 Sphingomonas sp. | reverse complement strand
TCAATATGAGGATGTCCGCCGCATCGAGATGCTGCCCGGCGCGGGCCATATGGTGCAGATGGAGAAAGCGGCGGACGTAACCCGTCTGATGGTCGAGTTTCTGGAATCGCTTAAATGAACGACGATCTCGCCCGCCGCGTCGATCGTCTCGAATCGATCGACGCGATCCGCCAACCCGCCGCCCAACATGCGCTCGCGCTCGACATGCGCGACGCCGATGCCTGGGTCGGTGTGTTTCCCGAAGATGTGAAAGTCGGCAAGGGCGTCACCGGCCGCGCCGCGCTGCGCGACTGGTTCTTTCGACGCTGTCTGCCGCTCTACTGGTACGCGACCGATCTCAACAAGCCGCCCATTGGCCCGAACAAGATGCGCTGGCCGGGCGAGCCGCCCTATGAGGGCGGCTATCACGACTATCTCCCGTCGTGGAGAGCCTTCTGGGATCGCGCCGGGCCGTCCGACGCGCCGGTTCCCGAACCCGCCCCGCTCGAACGCTTCCTCGAAGCCATGCGCGCGAACGGGCCGCCGCCCAGCGTGCGGGTGCGCTGATCCATCAGGAGACCGCGATGATCGATTTTCAAGGCAAGACGGTGCTGGTGACGGGGGCGGGCGCGGGGATCGGCCGCGCCACGGCGGAAGCCTTCGCGCGCGCCGGCGCGAGCGTCGCCGCGATCGAGATCGATGCGGCGCGCGCCGACGATCTGTCGACGACGCTCCAGCAACTCGGGATGGAGGCGCTGGTGCGGGTCGGCGACGTCACCGATCCGGCGGCGGTGGCCGCGCTCGCCGCCGCTATCGAGGCGCGCTTCGGCGGGCTCGATGTGCTCGTCAACAATGTCGGCGATTTCCTGATGCTCGCCAAGCCCTTCGAGACGCTGAGCGAGGAGGAGACGGAGCGGCTCTACGCCGTCAATCTGCGGCAGGTGTTCAGCGTCACGCGCGCCATGATCCCGCTGCTGCGCCGTCGCGGACCGGGCGGAAGCATCGTCACCGTCTCCTCGATCGAGGGCTTTCGCGGCATTCCCAATTGCGCGGTCTATGCGGCATGCAAGGCGGGGCTGACCGGCTTCACCCAAAGCCTGGCGCTGGAGCTCGGCCCCGCCGGCATCCGCGTCAACCTGATCGCGCCGGAGACGACCAATACGCCGCAGGTGCCGGTGTTGGCGATGATCCCGCCGGAGTTCGACGAACATATCGAACGCTGGATTCCACTCGGCCGTTTCGGCCGGGCGGAGGACATGGCGGACGGCATCCTGTTTCTCGCCAGCCCGATGGCGGCGTGGATCACGGGCACGGCGCTGCACATCGACGGCGGCGCGCTCGCCGCCGCCGGCTGGTATCGCGATCCGAAGCAGGTGTGGACCAATCTGCCGGTGGTCAGCGGCAACGGCCTCAATCTTTAGGAGCATGGGCATGAAGATACTGGTTGTCGGCGGAACCGGCATGATCGGCGGCCATGCCGCGCTTCATCTGAAGATGAAGGGGCATGAGGTGGCGATCGCCGGGCGCAATCGCCCCGCCGCCGGCACGCCGCTCGGCGATCTGCTGTTTCTGCGCGTGGATTATGTCGCGATGGATTATGATCGCGCTGCGCTGGCCGGTTTCGACGCGATGGTGTTCGCGGCGGGCAACGACATCCGCCATGTGCCCGAAGGCGCGGACGATGCGCACTGGGAAGCGGTCAACACCGTTGCCGTGCCGCGCTTCCTCGAGGCGGCGAAGGCGGCGGGGATCGGCCTCGCGGTGAATGTCGGCAGCTTTTATCCGCAGGCCGCGCCGGAACTGATCGAAACCAACGCCTATATCCGCTCGCGCAAGGGGGCGGATGACGGCGTGGCGGCGCTCGCCGATGCGGGCTTCCGCGCAATGAGCGTCAACGCACCGTTCGTGCTCGGCAGCGTGCCGGGGCTCGTGGTGCCGATGTTCGCCGCCTATGTCGCCTTCGCCGAGGGCAAGTTAGCCTCCATTCCGGAGTTCGTGCCGCCGGGCGGCACCAATTTCATCTCGACGCGCTCACTCTCCGAAGCGATCGAGGGCGGACTGGAGCGGGGCAAGGCGGGGGCTTCCTATCTGGTCGGCGACGAGAATCTGTCCTTCCAGGATTATTTCGGCGGCTTCTTCGAGGCCGTGGGTCGGAAAAAGCCGCCGGTCCGCGACGAGGAGCATCCGATGCTGCCCGATTCCGCCCTGTTCTTCGGGCGCGGCAACACGCTCTATTACGAGCCCGACGTGGCGACGGCGGCGCTGCTCGGCTACCGGCGCAACGACGTCATGCCCGCGATCCGGGAAATCGTGGCGCAATATCGCAGTGGATAAAGCCC
>DASSTK010000057.1:0-2365 GCA_035707945.1 Sphingomonas sp. | reverse complement strand
AAGGGCATCGTCACGGCATGGCCGGCGTCCTTCGCCGCCTTCTCGATCCCGACGCAGCCGCCGAGCACGATCAGGTCGGCCAGGCTGACCTCGCCGTCGAAACCGGCCCGGATGCCCTCCAGGACATCGAGCACCCCGGCGAGCTCGGCAGGCTCGTTGACCTCCCAGTCCTTCTGCGGCGCGAGCCGGATGCGCGCGCCGTTGGCGCCGCCGCGCTTGTCCGAATCGCGGAAGGTGGAGGCCGAGGCCCAGGCGGTCTTGACCAGCTGCGCGACGCTGAGGCCCGAGTCGGCGATCCTGCCCTTCAGCATCGCCACGTCGGCGTCGCCCAGCACCGGCCCCGGCGGGACCGGGTCCTGCCAGATCAGGTCCTCCGCCGGGACCTCGGGGCCGAGATAGCGCGCCTTCGGCCCCATGTCGCGATGGGTGAGCTTGAACCAGGCGCGCGCCCAGGCGTCCTCGAACGCGGCGCGGTCGTTGCGGAAGCGCTCGGCGATCCTGCGGTAGTCGGGGTCGGCCTTGAACGCCATGTCGGCGGTGGTCATCATCGTCGGCACGCGCCGGTCGGGGCTGTGGGCGCCGGGGGCCATGTCCTCGGGCGCGACGTCCTTCGGCTGCCACTGCCATGCGCCGGCGGGGCTCTTGACCAGCTCATAGTCGTAATCGAGCAGCATGTGGAACCAGCTCATGTCCCACTGGATCGGCGTGGGCGTCCACGCGCCTTCGAGGCCGCTGGTGATCGTGTGGTCGCCGACGCCCGATTCGTGCCCGCTCTGCCAGCCGAGGCCCTGCTGCGCGATGTCGGCGCCCTCCGGCTCGGCGCCGACCAGCGCGGCGTCGCCGGCGCCGTGGGTCTTGCCGAAGGTATGCCCGCCCGCGGTGAGCGCCAGCGTCTCCTCGTCGTTCATCGCCATGCGCGCGAAGGTTTCGCGAATGTCGCGCGCCGAGCCCAGCGGGTCGGGATTGCCGCCCGGCCCTTCGGGATTGACGTAGATGAGGCCCATCTGGATCGCCGCGAGGGGATTTTCGAGCACCATCTCCTGATCGGGATCGATGCGCGTCTGGCCGAGCCATTCCTCCTCGGTGCCCCAATAGACGTCCTTTTCGGGCTCGAAAATGTCCTCGCGCCCGCCGCCGAAGCCGAACACCGGGCCGCCCATCGATTCGATCGCGACGTTGCCCGCGAGGATCAGCAGGTCCGCCCAGGACAGCTTGCGCCCGTATTTCCGCTTGATGGGCCAGAGCAGGCGGCGCGCCTTGTCGAGATTGGCGTTGTCGGGCCAGGAATTGAGCGGAGCGAACCGCTGGTTGCCGGAGGACGCGCCGCCGCGGCCGTCGCCGGTGCGATAGGTGCCCGCGCTGTGCCAGGCCATGCGGATGAAGAACGGGCCGTAATGGCCGTAGTCGGCGGGCCACCACGGCTGGCTGTCGGTCATCAGCGCGTGGAGGTCGCGCTTCACGCCGGCATAGTCGAGCGTCTCGAACTCCTTCGCATAGTCGAAGTCGTCGCCCATCGGGTTGCCCGAGCGGCCGTGCTGATGGAGGATGTCGAGCGAAAGCTGGTTGGGCCACCAGTCGCGGTTGGTGCGGCCGAGCAGCGATCTGAGCGCGGCCGGCTGCTTCATCGGGCAGCCGAGCGGATCACCGGTTTGTGCGTCCATCCTTCCTCTCCTTGGCGTCAATGCGCGGGTGGTGCCGGTGCGAGGCTAAGGGCAGGCAGGGATCGAGGAAAACGATTAACCTTCGTCAAGGAGATTGAGAAAATCGATAAGCGCGGGCAGCCGCGCGGCGCGGAGGCGGCGCTTTCCTTTTGGCGGCGAGGGGCCGATGATGGCGCGATGACGAGCGGCGAATCGCGCACCCTGGCGGGCGGCATGCTCGGCGCGGCATCGGCCCGAGGGGCGCGCGGCCGGCGCGACGCGGGGCTGATCGCGGCGGCGGGGGCGCTGCTGTGGTGGCTGTGCCGCTTTCATGCCTCCTGGGTGCCGTTCTGGGCGCCGTGGGATTTCTCCTGGCTGTGGTTCGGCGGCTATGCGCTGACGCTGTGGTGCTATGCGCGCGGTCTCGGGCGCGTCGCGACGGCGCGCTGGCGGATCGCGCTGTTCCTGATCGGCATGGCGGCGATCTGGGCGGTGATCCAGACGCGGTTCGAATATCTTGCCCAGCACATGTTCTTCTTCAACCGCATCCAGCATGTGACGATGCACCATCTGGGGCCGTTCCTGATCGCGGCGGCGTGGCCGTGGCCGGTGCTCGCGGCGGGAGCGCCGGGGTGGCTGAAGCGTGTCATCGCCCACCGCCGGTTCGATGCGGCGCTGCACTTCTTCCAGCGGCCCGACGTGGCGTGCGTGTTCTTCGTCGGGCT
>DASSTK010000056.1:0-3828 GCA_035707945.1 Sphingomonas sp. | reverse complement strand
CCCGGCGCGCCTTCCATTCCGGGGCTGGAGATCGCGGGCGAGGTGGTCGCCGCGGGCGAGGACGCGCCGCGCGAAATGCTGGGGCAGAAGGTCTGCGCGCTGGTGGCGGGCGGCGGCTATGCGGAGTATTGCGCCGCGCCGGCCGGCCAGTGCCTTCCCGTCCCGCCCGCGCTCTCGATGATCGAGGCGGCGGCGCTGCCCGAAACGCTGTTCACCGTCTGGAGCAACCTGTTCGAGCGCGCCTATGCGATCGAGGGGGATACGGTCCTCGTCCACGGCGGGACGAGCGGCATCGGCACGATGGCCATTCTGCTGGGCAAGCTATTCGATCTGACCGTGATCGTCACCGCCGGGAGTGACGAGAAGTGCGCGCGGGCGAAGGAGATCGGCGCGGCGCACGCGATCAACTATCGGACGCAGGATTTCGTGGAGGCGGTAAAGGCCATCACCGCCGGCCGCGGCGTCGCGGCAGTGCTGGACATGGTGGGCGGCGATTATGTGCCGCGCAACCTCGCCTGTCTGGCCGAGGAGGGGCGGCACGTCTCGATCGCGGTGCAGCGGGGCGCGAAGGCGGAGATCGACATCGGCCAGATCATGCGCCGCCGCCTGACGCTCACCGGCTCGACTCTGCGCGGCCGCGACGTGGCGTTCAAATCGCTGGTGGCGGACGAGATTTCCCGCACCGTCTGGCCCCATGCCGCCGAAGGCAGGCTGAAGCCGGTGATCGACTCCACCTTCCCCCTCGCCGAGGCGGCCGCCGCCCACCGCCGGATGGAGGAGGGCGAGCATATCGGCAAGATCGTGCTGACGGTTTCCGAATGACTAATCCCGTCATTCCCGCGCAAGCGGGAACCCATCTCCTGCCGTCTGCCCATGCCCGGCGGGCATGAAGGGCGGCTTCCTCTACATTCTCGCCAACCGCAAAAATGGCGCGCTCTATACCGGCGTCACCGCGGACATCGCCGCTCGCATGATGCGGCACAAAGCGGGAGAAGGCAGCCGGTTCTGTTGTAAATACGGGATCGACAAGCTGGTGTATATCGAGCCGCACGCCACCATCGAGAATGCCATTGCGCGAGAGAAGGCCGTCAAGAAATGGCGGCGCGCCTGGAAGCTGGAGTTGATCGCGCGGGCCAATCCCGATTGGCGGGACTTGTTCTTCGATCTCAATCGGTGAGGGGCTTTGGGCGATGGAGATGGATCCCCGCTTTCGCGGGGATGACGGGCCGCGAGAAATCGCTTGATCCCGGCAGCGCCCACGCGCGTTGACATGGCATGACGGACGGTTCCCCTCTTCCCACCGCTTTCCTCGCCCGCCGGGCGCAGCGGGCGATCGTGGGGCGGGTGCGGGCGGTGTTCAACGATCAGACGCGCGGCGAGAAGCCGGTGCGGCGGAGCGAGCACGGGCTGTTCGGCCCTTCCTCGATGATCTGGCGCGTGCATGGCGACGTCACCAGCATGATGGTGGGCGGCGTCTCGGCGCTGCTGCTTCAGATGCTGCATCCTGCGGTGCTGGCGGGCGTGTGGGACCATTCGCATTTCCGCCACGACATGCTCGGCCGGCTCAGGCGCACCGCGCGCTTCATCGCGCTCACCACCTACGGCTCGCGCGAGCAGGCGGCGGATGCGATCGAGCGCGTCCGCGAGGTCCACAGCCATATCCGCGGCCGTCTGCCGGACGGAACGCTCTATGCGGCCGACGATCCCCGCCTGCTCGCCTGGGTGCATGTCGCGGAGGCGACGAGCTTCCTCCGCGCCTGGCAGCGCTACGGCAACCGCCCGCTCTCGCCGGAGCAGCAGGACCGCTACTTCGCCGAGTTCGCGCGGATCGCCGAGGCGCTGGGCACGGATCCGGTGCCCCGCTCGCGGGCCGGGGCGGAGCGGCTGATCGCGGACATGCGCGGCGAGCTGAGCGTCAGCGCCCGCACCCGCGAGGTCGCCCGGCTGGTGCTGCGGCAACGGCCCGGCAACATGCTCGCGCTGCCCGTCCAGGCCGTCACTTTCCGGGCGGCGGTGGACCTGCTGCCCGCCTGGGCGCGGCGGATGCACGGGTTGCGCGCTTCCGGCCCGGCGGCCCCTCTGGTGGAGGCCGGCGCCGCCGGCATCGCCCGCACGATCCGCTGGGCCTTCTCCGGCGCATAGGCCTCAGGAGAGCAGCGGCCGCGGGCCCTTGGGCCGGCAGCGCATATGATCGAAGATCGCCCGGTTGCCCGCCATGATCCGGCGGGTGACGGCCTCGTCGGGCGTGGTGTCCCACACGCCCTCGTCGTGCGTGCCGCCCAGGATCACGCCGTCGTTGCGCGAGAACATGTAGAGCCCGCCGGGCGAGATGGTGGCGTAGTCCACCTCCGGCTGGGGTTCGAGGACGGCGAGCTGGCCGCGCACCGGGGTCAGCTCGGCATCGCCGAACAGCTCGCGCGCGCCCAGCCCGGTGCAGTTGAAGATCAGCGTCTCGGGCAAGGCCGCAAGCTCGGCGGGGTGACGGAAGCGGCGCACCTTCACCCGGCCGCCGGCGATGTGGAAATCCTTGAGCATCCCGCGCAGGAAGCGCGGCGGTTCGATCAGCATCCCGTCCCACTGCTTCACATAGGGGAGGGGAAAGGGGTTCTCGTCCGCGGAGAGCAGGCGGCGCTGCGGCATCATCGAGGCGAGCAGCGGCTCCTCCTCGATGTCGTAAGGATGGTTCGACATGCTGTAGTTGCGCATCCAGCGCACGCCGTAAGCGTCGCCGGTCATGATCTGGAAGCGGCGATAGCTGTAGTTGCACGCCGCCACGAGCTGATCGAGATAGGCCTTGCTCGCTCGCGCCGCCTTGTAGGTCATCGAGGGATACCATTGCCCGCCGGCGATGTTGGAGGTCGTCTCCGGCGGCAGCGCGGCGGCGTAGATGGTGACGGGCCGCCCCGCTTCCTGGCACAGCCGCGCGGTGGCGAGGCCGACCGCGCCGCAGCCGATCACCGCCACCGGCCCGGCATGGTCCGGCAGGCCGAGGCCGATCGCCAGCCGGGCGGTCCCCCAGCTCAGCGTGATGCCGCCGCCGCCGTGCCCGTAATTGTGGACGAGCGCCTTCGTCCCCAGCGCCTCGCGCCGCACCACGAAGCCGGAAGGGCGGAAAGGCCGCAAGCCCACCACGGTGCGGATCAGCCGATCGGGCGCGGCGTTGACCGGATAGGGGCAGGCCGGCTTCCACTTGCGCGCCAGCGCGGGCGCGCCGAGCAAGGCCGCCCCTCCCGCAATCACAGCGCGCCGCCCGATCGCTCCGACGGCCACGGCATTTTCCCGCCCGGCTCGCGCGTTCGCTCCTCCGCTTATGGCGTCCTCCTCTTCATCGGCTGCGCGCCGGGCGCTCCGGTCGAAGCCCGGCTCCTTTCCCTATCGCTCCCGCCGGGCTTGGGTTCCCCCGAGCCTCTTGCCGGATCATGCGATCAGGGCTTAACCTGGATCAGTGTTACGAGAAGGAGTCGACCCATGGCGCACAAGTTCGTGATCACCAAGGACAAGCGCGGCGAATATCGGGTGAACTTCAAATACAACGCGGAAACCGTGTTCCAGACGGAAGGCTATTCGAGCAACGCGGGCGCGCACCGCGCGATCGAATCGATCAAGCAGCATGTGCCGGGCGCGACGGTGGACGATCAATCGGCGGCTTAGCTCTCCGCCGTCATTCCCGCGCAAGCGGGAACCCATCTCCTGACTGTTTCCAGACCGAACGCGAAGGAGATGGATCCCCGCTTTTGCGGGGATGACGGGGGTGCAGGTCGATCACAGCCGCGGCAGCGTCACCCCGCGCTGGCCCATATATTTGCCGGCGCGGTCGGCATAGCTGGT
>DASSTK010000055.1:0-2347 GCA_035707945.1 Sphingomonas sp. | reverse complement strand
GCTCGATTCCTTGCGGCTGGCGGGCGGTTTGGCGTGCTTCACGGTGCGGAAGTTGCGCTTGAGCTCGCCCACCAGCGCCGAATCCGCGCCGCCAGCCAGCACCTTGGCGACGAACGCGCCGCCGGGCCTCAGCACCTCGCTCGCGAACAGCGCGCCCGCCTCGACCAGCGCCATCGTCCGCAGATGGTCGGTCTGCTGATGGCCCACCGTGTTCGCCGCCATGTCCGACAGCACCAGATCGGCCGGGCCGCCCAGCGCCTCGGCGAGCAGGCCGGGGGCCGCGTCCACCATGAAATCCATCTGGAAGATCGTCACGCCCTCGATCGGATCGACCGGCAGCAGATCGATCCCGGCCACCTTCGCCTTGGGGCAGCGCTGCCGCACCACCTGGGTCCAGCCGCCCGGCGCGATGCCGAGATCGACCACCCGCTCGGCCCCCTTCAGGAAACCGAAGCGCTCGTCCAGCTCGATCAGCTTGTAGGCGGCGCGACTGCGATAGCCCTCGGCCTTGGCCATGCGGACATAGGGATCGTTCAACTGGCGCTCGAGCCAGCGGGTCGAGGCGGCGGTGCGGCCGCGCGCCGTCCTCACCCGCTGGCGGCCGCCCGCCCCCCGGCGCGTCGTGGTCATGCGGGCCGGCCTCGATACAGATCGCGCGCGATCAGGGAGCGCAATATGCCCTCGCGGATGCCGCGATCGGCGACGCTGAGGCGTTCGGCCGGCCAGATATCGAGGATGGATTCGAGAATGGCGCAGCCCGCCACCACCAGATCGGCGCGCTCGCTGCCGATGCAGGGCAGGAGCGCGCGATCGGCGATGCTCATTCCGGACAGTCGCTCGCTGATCGCGCGCATCGAAGCGGCGGGCACGATCAAGCCGTCGACCGCGCGGCGATCATAATATTCGAGCTCCAGATGCAGGCTGGCGAGCGTGGTGACGGTGCCGCTGGTGCCGAGCAGGCGCGGTGCGGCCTGCGCGCCCGGCAGGCGGGCGGCGAAACCGGCGAAGGCTTCGGCCACCCGCGCGCGCATCCGGGCATAGGCGGCGAGCCGTTCCGCCTCGTCGCAGGGGCGATCAGCGCCTTCCGCCTCGGTCAGCGACACCACGCCCCAGGGCGCGGAATACCAGTCGAGGATGCGCGGCTCCTCGCCCTCGGCATCGACCAGCACCAGTTCGGTCGATCCGCCGCCGATGTCGAAGATCAGCGCGGGGCCGCTGCCTTCCGGCAGCAGCACCTGGCAACCGAGCACCGCGAGCCGCGCCTCTTCGCCCGGATCGATCACGTCGAGCCTGATGCCGGTTTCGGAGTGAACGCGGGCGACGAACTCGGCGCCGTTGGCCGCGCGGCGGCAGGCCTCGGTCGCCACCGATCGCACCAGCGTCACCCGGCGGCGGCGCAGTTTTTCCGAACAGACGGCCAGCGCGGCGATGGCGCGTTCGATCGCGGCGTCCGAAATCCGCCCGCTCAGCGCCATGCCCTCGCCCAGCCGGACGATACGCGAAAATGCGTCGATGATGACGAACCCGCCGGCCGAAGGGCGGGCGATCAGCAACCTGCAATTGTTGGTGCCGAGATCGAGCGCCGCATAGGTGCGCCGATCCTTCTCCCAAGGCCTTTCGGGCCTGCCGCGTCGCATGCCGGGCGATTGCCCCGCCGGCGGCCCCGCGCTGGCGACGTCATGCGCCATGTGCCGCTTCCATTCACGTCATGTCCCGGCGGAATCATTCCCGCCGCTGCTTGAGGAACAAGGTAGACGCGCGGAACGCCCGCGGCAAGCGGCGCGGCGTTGACAGGGCGCGGGCAAGAATCTAATTCGCCCGCCTGCCGAACGGCATTGCCCCGTCGTCTAAAGGTAAGACTACGGACTCTGACTCCGTCAATCGAGGTTCGAATCCTCGCGGGGCATCCACCTGAACGGCGCATAGGCTCCCCCGAACGCCGTCTCGCACGATCGGCCGCGCTGCCGCAGGCGGTGATGGAGAGGAGCCTCGCCACGACGCGCTTGCGCCCCCCCTCCACCATGCTTCCATGCTTTTCTTTCCCCTTTTGAGGAGGGAGTTGGCCCGGCGTCACGCCCGCAGCCAGTCGATCTCCAGCCGGATGTCGCATGCATTGCGATCGATCCGGCCGACTCGCGCCTCGAAGCGTTCGCCCGCATCCATCATTCGGGCGATCGCGCTGTTGTCGATCCGCGCGACGTAGCCGAGCTTGCGGCCCCGCGCATCGAGCACCTCGATCGCGCGCCGGTCATGGGGATTTTGGGGCTCGCGGCGCAGCAGGACGCGATCGCCCGCCTCCAATGTCGCGATGCTGGTCAGCGCGTCGTAATAACGCTCGTCGTTGACC
>DASSTK010000054.1:0-7569 GCA_035707945.1 Sphingomonas sp. | reverse complement strand
TGAACTGCTTGGAGCCGGTGACGACGTAGTGGTCGCCGTCCTTCACCGCCTTGGTCTTGAGAGCCGCGGCGTCCGAGCCGGACGACGGTTCGGTGAGACAGTAGGACGCCATCCGGTCCATTGACACGAGGCTCGGCAGATACTTGTCCTTGACCGCCTGCGACCCGAAGCGGTCGATCATCCACGAGGCCATGTTGTGGATCGAGATGAAGGCGCTGGTCGAAGGGCAGCCATAGGCCATCGCCTCCATGATGAGCGCCGCCTCCAGCCGCCCGAGCCCGATGCCGCCGGACGCCTCGGAAACGTAGATCGCTCCGAAGCCGAGTTCGGCCGCCGCCCGCACCGTATCGCGCGGGAAGATATGCTTCTCGTCCCACTCGGCGGCGTAAGGGGTTATGGCGTCGGCGGTGAAACGGCGCGCCAGCTCCTGGATCTCGCGCTGCTCGTCGGTAAGGTCGAATTGGGTGGTCATATCCGGCTCTTATCAGTTCGTCATCCTGACGAAAGTCAGGATCCATTCTGAACGACGCCCGCAATTTTGGCGAAGGGATAATTGATGCTGACTTTCGTCAGCATGACGGCTTAGGCTTGGTTCATGGGACGCCGGCCTTGTGTTTATATCCTCGCGAGCGGGCGGCATGGGACGCTCTATATAGGCGTTACCTCGAACCTGCTTGCTCGTCTTCACCAGCATCGCAGTGGAGAAGTGCCGGGATTCACGTCTCGCTATGGCGTGCATCGTCTGGTCCACTTCGAGATGCTCGAGGACATGCCTGCCGCCATAGCGCGCGAGAAACAGCTCAAGGCGTGGCGGCGCGACTGGAAAATCGCCCTGATCGAACGCGACAATCCCTTCTGGGAAGATCGGGCCATCATTCTTGGCTTCCCGCCGCTGGATAATGCGAATAGACTCGGACCTTCGTCAGGGTGACGCCTTCCCTCCCGTCATGCCGAAAATCAGCATCCATTCGCATGCGATCAAATTGCGAGCGCCGCGATAATGGATGCTGAATCAAGTTCAGCATGACGAGGTGGGGCATCATCGCCCGCCCTTCACCCCATCGTCGGGATGACGAAGGCGTTTTCGCCGGTCGCCGAACCGTCGGGCCAGCGCTGGGTGACCTTCTTGTTCTTGGTCCAGAAGCGGACGCCTTCCATGCCGTGCTGGTCGATGTCGCCGAAGCCCGAGCGCTTCCAGCCGCCGAAGGTGTGATAGGCGACCGGCACCGGGATCGGCACGTTGACGCCGACCATGCCGACATTGACGCGGTGGGTGAACTCGCGCGCGGCGTGGCCGTTGCGGGTGAAGATGGCGACGCCGTTGCCGTACTGGTGCTCGCTCGGCAGCCGCACCGCCTCCTCGAAATCCTTCGCGCGGACGATCTGGAGGACGGGGCCGAAGATTTCCTCCTGATAGGTCTTCATCGTCGGCTTGACGTGATCGAACAGGGTCGGGCCGACGAAGAAGCCTTCCTCATGCCCCTGGAGCGTGAAGCCGCGCCCGTCGACCACCAGCTCGGCGCCTTCGTCGACGCCCATCCGGATATAATCCTCGATGCGCTTCTTGTGCGCGGCGTTGACCACCGGGCCGTAATGCGCCTCGGCGTCGGTCGAGATGCCGACCCTGAGCGCGTCGATCGCCGGGATCAGCTTGGCGCTCAGCGCCTCGGCGGTTTTTTCGCCGACCGGCACCACCACCGGAAGCGCCATGCAGCGCTCGCCCGCCGAGCCGAAGGCGGCGCCGGCGAGATCGTTGACGACCTGATCGAGATCGGCGTCGGGCATGACGATGCCGTGATTCTTGGCCCCGCCCATCGCCTGCACGCGCTTGCCGGCAGCGACGCCGCGCGAATAGACATAATGCGCGATATCCGACGAGCCGACGAAGCTCACCGCGCTGATGGCGGGATGATCGAGGATCGCGTCCACCATTTCCTTGTCGCCGTGGACGACCTGGAGGATGCCTTCGGGCAAGCCCGCTTCCAGCATCAGCTCGGCGAGCCGCACCGGCACCGAGGGATCGCGCTCGCTGGGCTTCAGGATGAAGGCGTTGCCGCAGGCGATCGCCGGGCCGAACATCCACATCGGGATCATCGCCGGGAAGTTGAACGGCGTGATGCCGGAGACGATGCCGAGCGGCTGGCGCATCGAATAGACGTCGATGCCCGGCCCGGCCCCCTGCGTATATTCGCCCTTGATCGCGTGCGGGATGCCGCAGGCGAACTCGATGACATCCAGGCCGCGCATCACGTCGCCGCGCGCGTCGGCGATCACCTTGCCATGCTCGGAGGCGAGCAGGTGAGCGAGATCCTCGAGATTGGCCTCCACCAGCTCCTTGAACCTGAACATGACGCGCGCGCGCCGCTGCGGATTGACCGCCGCCCAGGCCGGCTGGGCCGCTTGCGCCGCCGCCACCGCGCGATCGAGATCGGCCTTGGTGCCGAAACCGACCCGCCGCTGCACCTTGCCCGAATTGGGATCGAAAATATCGCCGTAGCGCTGCGCCTCGCTGTCCGAGGCACCGCCCGCGATCACATGGCCGACATCGAGCACTGGTTTCTCCTGCATAACTGAATTGGGTTTACGCCAGCATCCGCCTATGCAACCGCGCAGGCAAGCGGGCCGATCCGCAAAGTGGAGCTGCAAAAGTGCAGGCAAGCATGAACTGGGACGACATGCGGGTGTTCCTGGCGCTCGCGCGTTCCGGCACGCTTGCCGTTGCGGCGCGGCTGGTGGGGCAGGACGCGACCACCGTGGCGCGCCGATTGCAGCGGCTGGAGCGCGCGCTGGGCCTCACCTTGTTCGAGCATACGCCCGCCGGCCATGCGCTGACCGAGGCGGGGCACCGCCTGCTCGCCCATGCCGAGGCGATGGAGGGCGGCGCCCGCGCCGTCCAGCAGGAGAGCGAGGCCGAAGGCGGCGGCCTGGCGGGCACGCTCCGGATCAGCATGTCGGAGGGATTCGGCACCTGGATGGTGGCCTCGCGGCTGGCGCGCTTCGCGGCGGCGCATCCCGGCGTGGCGGTGGAGCTGATCGCATCCAGCGGCTTTCTCAATCCATCCCGGCGGGAGGCGGACATCGCGATCATGCTGGCGCGGCCCAAGGGCGGCCCGCTGATCGCCGCCAGGCTCACCGCCTATCGGCTGGGGGCCTATGCCGAGCGGGATTATCTGGAGAGGACCGGGCCGATCGGCAGCATCGACGAGCTCACCCGGCGGCGGCTGGTGGGCTATGTCCCCGATCTGATCTACGCGCCCGAGCTGCGCTATCTCGCCGAGGTGGACGAGCGGCTGGAGCCTTCGCTCCGCAGCTCCAGCATCAACGCCCAGGCCGAGCTGATCGCCAGCGGCGCTGGCTGCGGCATCCTGCCCTGCTTCATCGGCGACGCCATGCCGGAACTCGCGCGGGTGCTCCGCGATAAAGTGACGATCGAGCGCAGCTTCTGGCTGGTCGTCCACCGCGACGTGCGCAAGATCGCGCGGGTGGAAGCCTTCATCGCGTGGCTCCGCGCCGAGGTGGCGGCGGCGCAAGGCGAGTTGATGGGCTCCCCATCCTCCGCCTGAGGAGGAGAGCCCATCTTGCTCATTGCTTATTTCTTCGGTGCGAGCAGGGCATCCAGCCCGGTTTCACCCTTCGCCACCTTCTCGAGGTGCGGATATTTCAGGCCGCCATAATAGGGAATGGCGACATCCTTATACTGATCGCTCTGCTTGACGAGCAGGTGGATCGGCCGGTTGCCGCCCTTGGCGTCGGTGATCGCGGCCTTGAGCGAATCGGCATCGTAATCGCGGCCGTTGACGGCGATGATCTGGCCGCCGTTGGTGATGCCGGCGTCGAAGGACGGGCCGCCCCACTGGACGGCGGTGATCTTGCCCTGCTTCCCGATCGTCAGCCCCAGCGAGTAAGTGAGATCGGTGATCTTCCGCTCCTTCTCGTTGGACTTCCAATACGCGCTCGGCGTGTCGGTATAGACGAGCTTGTAGCCGCCGAGCGTGATCCAGTCGAGCGGCGGCTTGGCGTGCGAATCGTAGATGTGATCCTTGAGGAAGGTCGCCCAGTCATAGGGCATGACTTTGTTGAGCGTCGCGACCACATCGTCGAACGTGTAGGTGACGACGCCCCAATCGCGATCGCGGATGCCGAAGAACAGGCGGGCGAAATCGTCGAGCGACTTCTTGCCGTGGGTCTTCTCGCGGATGAGCTGATCGGCATCGAGCCAGGTGAGCTGGCCCTGCGAATAATAATCCTCCGAACGCTGATAGGTCCGCCAGGCGAGCGGGCGACGCTCGCTCATCGTCGGATCGTTGGTGGTGTCCTCGACCGAGCGCCAGGAGAGGCCCGGCGCATTCTGATAATAGGCCGCGACCGAGGCGAGCGCGTCCAGCGTGTCCTGCTTGGAGACGAGACCCGAGCGCGCCTGGAGCACATAGCCCCAATATTGCGTCTGCCCCTCATAAACCCAGAGCAGCGAGTCGCCCATCGGCTGGCGATAGTCCGGCGTCCAGAGATCGGCGGGGCGGCGGAATTTGCCGTTCCAGCTATGGGTGAACTCGTGCGGCAGCAGGTTGCGGGCGGCCGGGGTCGAATCCCAGTCGGTGAAGTAATTCGCGTCGGTGCCGTCCTCCGACGAGCGATGATGCTCCAGCCCCTCGCCGCCCAACGTATCGGAAAGGGTGAACAGGAAATCATAATGGTCGTAATGCTGCGCGCCGAACAGCTTGACCGCCTGTTCGACCAGCCGCTTGTGCGCATCGATCTGCTCTGGCGTGGCCTCCAGATAGCGGGGCGCATCCGCCGCCACGTCCAGCGCCACGTCGGGCGTGAGATTCCAGGATTTCATGTAGCGCCCGGCGATCGCGGGCGAATCGACCAGCGTTTCGAAATCCACCGTGGGATAGGTGACGTGATCGCCCGAAAGCCCGTGGATCAGCGCGGTCGCCGATTGCCAGCCGGTCGGATAGGTGGCCGTCACCGAATAGGGGATGTCGCGGACGAAATAGCCCGCCGGATAGAGCGCCACCTTGTCCCACTGGAGGCTGAGCAGCTCGGGCGTGGCCTGGATGCGGCCCTGGTTGGTCGCGGTGGGGGAGAGATACTGGAACTTCGCCACCACCGTCTTCGCGCCGGCGGGCACGTCGATATGGAAGGCGTAAACGTCCACCTCGTCGCGCACCCATTTGACCGGCTGGCCGTCGGCGGTGATGGTCAGGCCATCGAGCTTGGAGATCGGGCCTGTCGGGCTGTGGTTGCCCGGAATCCATTCGGGATAGAGCAGGGTCATCGGCCCGGATTGCGCGACCGGGATCGTCTCCTCGACATGGACGATGCCGCGGATCACGTCGCGCGCATCGATCGCGAGCTGGACGGTGCCGGGATAGGGAATGTCCCTGGGTGGCGGCGTCGTCTCGACGATCGGGCTCGGCTGCGGCTTGCTGTTGGTGGCGGGCTGGGCGATCGCCGCCGTGGCGGCCAGCGCGAGAGCAAGTGGCGCGACGCCGGTGAGCGCGCGGACGATGCGGGTCATGTAAGCGAACCTCCCCTGATATTCGATATACCAGGAGCAATGGCGCGGCGGCGCGCGCGCGTCCACCCCGCGCGCCGATTTTTACCGCCGGTTACGCCTGAAGCTGCGTGACGCCCGCATCCGAGCCTTTTTCCGCCTTCGTCTTCCGGGCCAGCTCGATCGCCTCGACGATGATGCGGCGCGCCTCGTCGGCGTCGCCCCAGTTGCCGATCCGCACCCACTTGGAAGGTTCCAAATCCTTGTAGTGGGTGAAGAAGTGCTCGATCTGCTGCATCACGATTTCGGGCAGATCGTCCTTCTCGTCGACCTTATTGTAATAGGGAAAGGTGTTGTCGACAGGCACCGTCAGCAGCTTCTCGTCCCCGCCGTGCTCGTCCTCCAGCTTCAGCACAGCGATCGGGCGGACGCGCACCACGCAGCCGGGGATGAAGGGCGAGCGGGCGACCACCAGCGCGTCCAGCGGATCGCCGTCGGGCGAAAGCGTGTGCGGCACGAAGCCGTAATTGGCCGGATAGCGCATCGGCGTGTGCAGGATGCGATCGACGAATAGCGCGCCGGATTGCTTGTCGAACTCATACTTCACCGGCTCGCCGCCGATCGGCACCTCGATGATGACGTTGAGCTCGTGCGGCGGATTGGCCCCGATGGGGATAAGGTCGATATTCATGGCGGGGCGCGCCATACGCCCGGGCGGCGGCCGCCTCAAGCAAGACTTTGTTGCACGTGCGAAGGATATTTTCCGAGACGCGCTTTTCCGTTAGGGCCGCCTGCATGAGCCGGGCCGACACCCCCCAACGCATCCGTGGTATGCAGGATATTTTCGGCGAGGACGCGCGCCGCCACGCCGCCGTGATCGACGCTTTCGATCGCGTGCGGCGGCTCTACGGCTTCCAGCGCGTCGACGTGCCGGTGGTGGAGCCCACCGCCGTCTTCGCGCGCTCGCTGGGCGAAACCACCGATGTCGTCTCCAAAGAGATGTATTCGTTCGAGGATCGCGGCGGCGAATCCATCACGCTCCGGCCCGAGTTCACCGCCGGCATCGCGCGCGCCTACCTCGGCAACGGCTGGCAGCAGTTCGCGCCCTTGAAGCTGGCGACGCACGGGCCTGTGTTCCGCTACGAGCGGCCGCAGAAAGGGCGCTACCGCCAATTCCACCAGATCGACGCGGAGATCATCGGCGCGGCCGAGCCGCAGGCCGATGTCGAGCTGCTGGCGATGGCCGACCAGTTGCTGCGCGAACTCGGCATCGCGGACGGCGTGACGCTCCAGCTCAACACGCTCGGCGACCAGCTGACGCGGGAGGCGTGGCGCGCGGCGCTGGTCGCGCATTTCGAGGCGCATCGCGATGCGCTTTCGGAGGACAGCAAGGCGCGGCTGGAGAAGAACCCGCTGCGCATCCTCGACAGCAAGGATCCGCGCGACAGGCTCATCGCCGATGCCGCGCCGGGGATCGACGCCTATCTGTCGAGCGAGGCGGGAGCCTTCTTCGAGGCGGTGACGAAGGGGCTGGACGCCGCCGGCGTCGCCTGGACGCGCAACCCGACTTTGGTGCGCGGCCTCGATTATTACCGCCACACCGCCTTCGAGTTCGTGACCGACCGGCTCGGCGCGCAAGGCACGGTGCTGGCGGGCGGCCGCTATGACGGGCTGATCGAGGCGCTGGGCGGCCCGCACACGCCCGCGGTCGGCTGGGCGGCGGGGATCGAACGGCTGGCGATGCTGGTGGAGGAGCCCCAAACAGAGAAGCCGCTCGTTGTTATCGTATCAGAGGATGATGACCTCAACGATCTTGCCGCATGGGCATGCTACAAGCTCCGTCGGCGAAGAGTTTCTTGTGAACTTGTTGCAACGGGCTCGACGAAGAAACGGTTTGATCGCGCTACGCGATTCGATCCAGCCTACGTCGTTTCCCTAAACGCGTATCTTTTGGAACCCCGGCAGGTTGCCACCGCGCGCTTAAAGCAGCGATACGTCCCGACACGCCAGTCCACGGTCTTGAATGCCATCGAAAGCGTTTTCCGTTCAAAATATGATTCCGACGGGGC